>NCEH01000199.1 GCA_002304505.1 Rhizobiales bacterium 32-66-11
CCCAAGCGCGGCGCGCCGGAGCCGTCCGCGGCCGACGCTGCCGTTACGGGAGAGCCAGCGGCCAAGTCCGCGCTCAAATCCACTCCGGCCCGGCGGCGCGCCAGCGCGTGAGGGCGCCGCGATTTCTCCCTTGCGGTTCTTCTAAAAAAACGTACGATCGTTTCCAAGCCGACACGAAGCGGCACGGGAGGAAACACGGTTCGAGGGCCCGCCCGCCTTGCCGGCGCGGTGTTCGGGGCGTTCGTCCTTCCGCAATCGACACTCAGGGGTGAGGCCTCATGGCGATCATCGAGGATGCGGTGGACCGCCGCTCCGAAGCCTATCATCGCAATCGCGCGGCGCTGTTCTCAAGCGTCAGCGATCTGCGCGAAAAGGTGGAGCGCATCGCCGAGGGCGGCGGGCACGTCGCGCGCGAGCGCCATCTCAAGCGCGGCAAGCTGCTGCCGCGCGACCGCATCCGCACTTTGCTGGACACCGGCTCGCCGTTCCTGGAGCTCTCCCAGCTCGCCGCCTACGGCATGTATGACGACGACATCCCCGCCGCCGGCATCATCACCGGCATCGGCCGCGTGTCCGGCCGCGAATGCATGATCGTCGCCAATGACGCGACGGTGAAGGGCGGCACCTATTTCCCCATGACGGTGAAGAAGCACCTGCGCGCCCAGGCCATCGCGCGGGAAAACCACTTGCCCTGCGTCTATCTCGTGGACAGCGGCGGCGCGAACCTGCCGAACCAGGACGAAGTGTTTCCCGACCGCGAGCATTTCGGCCGCATCTTCTTCAACCAGGCCAATATGTCGGCCGTGAAGAACCAGGCCACCATCTTCCTCGCCGGCCCGCCTCTGGTGAAGGCGGCGACCGGCGAGGTGGTCACCGCCGAGGAATTGGGCGGGGCGGACGTGCACACCCGCGTCTCCGGCGTCGCCGACCATGTGGCGGAGAACGATGCCCATGCGCTCGGCATCGCCCGCACCATCATCGGCGACCTCAACCAAGTGAAGCGGCATGCGCTGGATATCCGCCCGCCCAAGGCGCCGCTGTATGATGCGGAAGAGATTTACGGCATCGTCTCGGAAGATCCCAAGAAGCCGTTCGATGTGCGCCAGATCATCGCCCGCATCGTCGATGGCTCGGAGTTCGACGAGTTCAAGCCGCTCTATGGCCAGACCCTGGTGACCGGCTTTGCCCGCATCTTCGGCTATCCCGTGGGCATCATCGCCAATAACGGCATCCTGTTTTCCGAGAGCGCGCTGAAGGGCGCGCATTTCGTGGAATTGTGCTGCCAGCGCAATATCCCGCTGGTGTTCCTGCAGAACATCACCGGCTTCATGGTGGGCCGCAAATATGAGGCCGGCGGCATCGCCAAGGATGGCGCGAAGCTGGTGAATGCGGTGTCCTGCGCCAGCGTGCCGAAATTCACCGTGGTGATCGGCAATTCCTTCGGCGCCGGCAATTACGGCATGTGCGGGCGTGCGTACGATCCGCGCTTCCTGTGGATGTGGCCCAATGCCCGCATCTCGGTGATGGGCGGCGAGCAGGCGGCGAACGTGCTCGCCCAGGTGAAGCGCGACGGCATCGAGGGCAAGGGCGGCACCTGGCCGGCGGAGGAGGAGGCCGCCTTCAAGGCGCCGATCCAGGCCCAGTACGACCGCCAGGGCCATCCTTATTATTCGTCCGCCCGGATCTGGGACGATGGGGTGATCGACCCCGCCGACACCCGCATGGTTCTGGCGCTCGCGCTTTCCGCATCCCTCAACGCTCCGGACCGGGAGACACGCTTCGGCGTGTTCCGCATGTGAGGGAATTTTCGCCGCGCACCTACCGCTTTCACCAATCTTGGGCGGAAGTGTATCGCGCCTGTCATGGGCGCTCCGCAAAGATCCGCCTCGGAATATTTTACCGGCGGAGAATTGGTCCATGAGCCTCATCGTTTCCCATGAAGACGGTATCGCCACCCTCACCCTCGATCGGCCGGAGGTGCACAATGCCTTCGACGATGGCCTCATCGCCCTGCTGACTGCGGCCTATCACCATGCCGCCGGCGATCCGGCCATCCGCGCCGTGCTGCTGCGCGCCAATGGCACATCCTTCTGCGCCGGCGCCGATCTCAACTGGATGCGCCGCATGGCGGACTATTCCCACGATGAGAACGTGGCGGATGCCGGCACCTTGGCGCATCTGCTCCATGTCATCGACACCTGCCCCAAGCCCACTTTGGCGCGGGTGCAGGGTGCGGCGTTTGCCGGCGCGGTGGGATTGATCGCGGCGAGCGACATCGTGGTCGCGGTGCCGGAGGCGGAATTCGCCATCACCGAAGTGCGCATCGGGCTCATCCCGGCGGTCATCAGCCCCTATCTGGTGCGGGCCATGGGCGCGCGGCAGGCGCGGCGCTATGTGCTCACCGCCGAGCGTTTTTCGGCCGACACGGCGCGTGCGCTCGGCCTCGTGCACCAGGTGGTGCCGGCGGACGACCTCGACGGCGCCATCGCCCAGCATCTCAAGGCCGTGAAGGCGGCAAGCCCTGCGGCGCTCAAGGCGGCGAAGGAGCTGGTGGCGGCGGTGGACCGGCCGCTGACCCACGAGCTGATCGCGGACACCGCCGAGCGCATCGCCCACGCGCGCGCCAGCGCCGACGGCCGCGAGGGCGTCGCCTCCTTCCTGGAAAAACGCAAACCCGAATGGGGACACGCATGACCCGACCCATCCGCACCCTCTTGGTGGCGAACCGGGGTGAAATCGCGGTGCGGATCATGCGCACCGCGAAAGCCATGGGGCTGAAGACCGTCGCGGTCTATTCGCAGGCCGACGCCCGCGCGCTGCATGTGGAGCGTGCGGATGAGGCCTATCCCATCGGCCCGGCGCCGGCGCGCGAGAGCTATCTGCGGATCGAGGCGATCCTCGATGCGGCGCGCATGAGCGGGGCGGACGCGATCCATCCCGGCTACGGCTTCCTCTCGGAGAATGCGGAGTTCGCGGACGCCTGCGCGCGGGCGGACATCGTGTTCGTCGGCCCGCCGGCCTCCGCCATTCGCGCCATGGGCTCCAAGAGTGCGGCCAAGGCCTTGATGGAAAAGGCCGGCGTGCCCCTGGTGCCGGGCTATCACGGCGCCGACCAGGACGAAGCCTTCCTCGCCCGCAAGGCCGGGGAGATCGGCTATCCGGTGCTGATCAAGGCGTCTGCCGGCGGCGGCGGCAAGGGCATGAAGGTGGTGCGCGCGGCGGAGGAATTCGCCGAGGCGCTCGCCTCCGCCAAGCGCGAGGCGAAGAATGCCTTCGGCGACGATCAGGTGCTGATCGAGAAATATCTCACCAAGCCGCGCCATATCGAGGTGCAGGTGTTCGCCGACACCCATGGCAATGCGGTCTATCTGCACGAGCGCGACTGCTCCATCCAGCGCCGCCACCAGAAGGTGGTGGAGGAGGCGCCGGCCCCCGGCCTCACGCCCGAGCGCCGCGCCGCCATGGGCAAGGCGGCGGTGGATGCCGCCAAGGCGGTCGGCTATGTGGGCGCCGGCACGGTGGAATTCATCGCCGAGGGCGACGACTTCTTCTTCATGGAAATGAACACCCGCTTGCAGGTGGAACACCCCGTCACCGAG
>NCEH01000091.1 GCA_002304505.1 Rhizobiales bacterium 32-66-11
GCCGGTCATGCCCGAGGGGCTTTCGGGATAGGTCTTGGCCTTCTCCTCCAGCGTGTGGGGCGCATGGTCGGAGCCGAGCACGTCCACCACGCCGTCGGTGACCGCCGCCCAGATGGCATCGCGATGGCGCGCGCCGCGCACCGGCGGGTTCATCTGCGCCAGCGTGCCAAGCCGCTCGTAGCAATCGGGCGCGGCCAGCGTCAGGTGATGGGGGGTGACTTCCACGGAAGCGACGTCGCGCGCGCCGGCGAGAAATTCCATCTCCTGCGCGGTCGAGACATGCAGCACATGCACCCGCGCGCCCACCTCGCGCGCCAGGTTCACGAGGCGCTGGGTGGCGATGAGGGCGGCGACATCGTCGCGCCAGATCGGGTGCGAGGCGGGATTGCCCACCATGCGCATGGAGCGGCGCTCATTCAGGCGCGGCTCATCCTCGCAATGGAAGGCGGCGCGGCGGCGGATCACTTTGAGGATCTCGCGCACGCCGGCATCATCAGCCACCAGCAGCGAGCCGGTGGAGGAGCCGATGAACACCTTCACCCCCGCCGCGCCCGGCAGGCGCTCCAATTCCGGCAGGTCGCGCACATTCTCGTGGGTGCCGCCCACATAGAAGGCGAAATCGCAATGCATGCGGTTGCGCGCGCGGGCGATCTTGTCCTCCAGCGCGGCCGCGTCCGTGGTCTGGGGACTTGTGTTCGGCATCTCGAACACGGCGGTCACCCCGCCCATCACCGCCGCGCGGGAGCCGGTTTCCAGATCTTCCTTCTGCTCCAGGCCCGGCTCGCGGAAATGCACCTGGGTGTCGATGACGCCGGGCAATATGTGCAGACCGGTGCAGTCGATGGTTTCGCCCGCTGCGCGCGGCGAGAGGCGGCCGAGCGCGGCGATGCGGCCGGCGCTGACGCCGACGTCCAGCATCGCTTCGCCCGCCGGGGTCACGACGCTGCCGCCCTTGAGGATGAAGTCGAAGGTATCCGCCATGTGGGGGCTCGCTCTAATCTGGAGGGGCCGGCTCTAATGTACGGGGCCGGCCCTTGAGGGGGCTGCTGCGCGGCTTTAAGTATGTCTGTAACATCTGACAAGGACATGGCCATGCCGATTGCCCCTCTCGCCGACCGGTCGGTGATCCACGTCGGCGGTCCGGACGCCCGCAAGTTCCTCCACAATCTCATCACCTGCAACGTGGCGGGGCTGGAAACCGGCGGCGCGCGCTTCGGCGCGCTTTTGATGCCGCAAGGCAAGATCATCGCCGATTTCTTCCTCTATGCGCCGGGCGGGGAGCCGGAAGCCTTCCTGCTGGACGTGCCGCGCGCGCTGAAGGACGATCTTCTCAAGCGCCTGAAAATGTATCTGCTGCGTGCCAAGGTGGAATTCACGCTGGACGAGGAGCTCGCGGTGGCCGCGCGCTTCGGCGCCGATGCGCCAGCCGCGCCCGCTTCCGCCCAGGCGTTCGCCGATCCGCGGCTTGCGGCCATGGGCGAGCGCCTAGTGATGCCGCGCGCCGAGGCCGAGGCGCTGGGCGGGGACGTCGGCGCCTATCACGCCCACCGCATCGCGCTCGGCATTCCGCAAGGCGGGATGGACTTCACCTATGGCGACGCCTTCCCCCATGAGGCGGACATGGATCAGCTCGGCGGGGTGGATTTCAAGAAGGGCTGCTATGTGGGCCAGGAAGTGGTGAGCCGCATGCAGCATCGTGGCACCGCCCGCACCCGCTCGGTTCAGGCGCTGTTCGAATTCGCCCCGGAGGAGGGCTCGGAAATTCGCGCCGGCGAGAAGACCGTTGGTCATATCGGCTCCTCCGCCCAGGGCCACGGCATCGCTTTGGTGCGGCTCGACCGCGCGGCCGATGCCACCGCCGCCGGCCTGCCGCTGGTGGCGGGCGGGGTCGAGATCATTTTGCGCCGGCCGGATTGGGCGACCTTCCCGATGGGGGATGCGTGAGTCTTCTCACCCCGCAGGCCGACGGCAAGTGCCGCTGCCCCTGGTGCGGCACCGACCCGCTTTATGTCGCCTATCACGACACCGAATGGGGCGTGCCCGAGCGCGACGACCGCGCCTTGTTCGAAAAGCTGATCCTGGACGGCTTCCAGGCCGGGCTCGCCTGGATCACCATTTTGCGCAAGCGCGACAATTTCCGCCGCGCCTTCGACGGCTTTGAGCCGGAAAAGATCGCGCGCTATGACGCCGCCAAGATCGAAGCGCTGATGGCCGATGCCGGCATCGTGCGCAATCGCGCCAAGGTCGAGGGCGCGGTCCTCTCCGCCCGCGCCTATCTCGACTGGCAGGCGCGCGGGCGCTCGTTCGCCGATCTCATGTGGAGCGCGGTGGACGGCAAGGTTCAGATGAACCGGCCGAAGACGCTCGCCGACATTCCGGCCCAGACGCCGGCCTCGGTGAAGCTTTCCAAGGAGTTGAAGGCGCTCGGCTTCAAATTCGTCGGCCCCACCATCGTCTATGCCGCCATGCAGGCGTGCGGGCTGGTGAACGACCATCTGGTGGACTGCCACCGGGCGGATCTGGGCGCATAGGCCAAGGCGCCTAGGCCAAGGCGCATCGGCAAAGGCGCGGGTTGTCGCAGGGCCGATCTTCGGATCGGACCTTCATGCGGGCGACGTGGGCGCGTGGGTACACTCACCCGTGAGTATACATACACCGGGAGGTCCCGTGTCCCGCCCCGAGAGTCCCGCGCGCAGCCGCATCCTGGAGGCTGCCTATGCGCAATTCTACACCCATGGCTTCAAGCGCACCGGCATGGAAGCCATCGCCATCGCGGCGGGCCTGACCAAGCGCACGCTCTATCAGACGTTCGACAGCAAGGACGCGCTGCTGACGGCCGTGGTGGAATATGCGGCCGCCCTGTCCATGCCGCGCATCTCGCGCTGGATCGCGGCCCTGGAGGCGGACCCCCTCGCGGGCATCGACGCGGTCTTTGCCGATCTGGCCCAGTGGACCGGCGCGCCGGGCTGGATGGGCTCCGGCTTCACCCGCATCGTCACCGAAATGGCCGATTTGCCGGACCATCCGGCGAACCGCGTCGCGCGTGCGCACAAGGAAGCCATCGAGGCGCGATTGGCGCAGGCGCTCGGCTCGGCGGCGCTCGCGTCTGAGATCATGATCGTGCTCGAAGGCACGCTCATCCTCTTCCTCATCCGCCGCGACAAGGACCTGATCGCCGCCGGCGCCCGCGCGGCGCGCACCCTGGTCAAGGCCGCCCGGCGCCCCGGCAATCCCTTGTCGCTGGAGCATTTCATCGTTTCACGGAACCGGTGAAATGCTCTAATTCATTGCGGTGTCGCATGTTTCACGCGAACCGGTATCCCCTGCGCTCGAAAATGCCTCACCGGTCCTCGGCGCCCGGCAGCACCCATTTGCCATCCTTCAGCGGCAGGAAGCTGCCGTCGTCTCGGCCCACTTCCTCGGCGATCCGGGCGTTGAGCTTGGCGTTCATCGCCATCACCAGGTCGCGGTTCGCGCCCTGGTGGGCGAGGTTGCGCTTCTCCTCCGGATCCTCGCGCAGATCGTAGAGTTCGAGGTCGTTGAGCGCGAGCAGGTCCTCATACGTGGCGGGCGTGTTGAAGGTGAGCGGGGCGAAATAGCGCGAGAAGCGATAGCGCCCGTCGAACAGGCTGCGGATGGCGCACCGCTGGGCGAAGTCGGGCTCGTATTGCTCCAGCCACGCGCGCTTCTGCGCCACCGTGACATTGGGCGAACGGGTGATCTCCTCCATCCGGGTGATCCATTTCGCGTCCTGGAACAGCAGCATGTCGTAGCAGAACAGGGCGCCCGGCCGCAGCGCCTCGGGGGCCGCCTTCGCCGGAGCCTTGAGCAGGGGCGTGAAATCCCGTCCCGCCAGCCCCGCGCTCGCCGCCTTCACCTGGTCGGCCGAGAGCCCGGTGAGGGCGAGCAGGGTCGGCGTGAGGTCCACCTGGGAGGTCACGGCCTGGCACGTGGCGCCGCCCGGATAGGCGGGATGCACCACGATGAGCGGCAGATGGTTCTGCTCGCGATAGGTGGAATTGCCCTTGCCGCGCATCTGGTGCGCGCCGCCCAATTCGCCGTGATCAGCCGTGAAGACGATGATGGTGTTCTCGTCCATGCCGGTCTGGCGCAGGGTGGTCAGCACCGCGTCCACCTGCCGGTCGCAGTCGCGGATGCAGTTGAAATAATAATCCCGCAGCACCCGCCAGCGCCGATCCTCGTCCGGCCATGCGCCCACCAGCGTGTCCTGCACGTCCTGATAGATCAGGTGCGCCGGCGGGCGGCCGGGCGCGTCGAAGGGCTGGCTGCGGGTGGAGGGCAGCGGCGCGTCCCATTTGGCGGCGTAAAGATCGTCGTCGGGCGGCCGGGCGATGGCCATGGCGGATTTTTTGCCCTGCACGGTTTCGCCCGGCAGGTCGGAATTCACGTACATGACGTCGTGCGGATTGACGAAATTCACCGCCAGATACCAGGGCGTCCCGGCTTCTTTCAGCTTAAGGCCCTTGGTGCGCATCCAGCGCTCCACGAAGGCCGAGGTGGTGGCGTCGTAATCATAGCCGCCGAGCGTGGTGTCGGTGATGTCGCCGAACCCGAAGAAATCCTGGAAGCCGTAGCTTTCCATGGTCTTGCGATATTCGGCCATGGGCGCCTCGTCGGCGTGCTTGGCCTTGTCGAGATTATAGGAGAGGTGCCACTTGCCCTGATAGGCGGCGTGATAGCCGAGCTGGGCGAGGCGATGGCCGATGGTCTGGATGCTGGTGGCCATGTCGGCCTGCCAGGGCGAATTGGCATTGTCGAACACGCCGGTGTGGGGAATGTGCAGGCCGGTATAAATGGTCGAGCGCGCCGGCGAGCACACGCAGGACGCCGCCTGATGGTTCGCGAACGAAATGCCGTTCGCCTTCAGCCATTCGCGCGCCGGCACCGGGAACGGCCATTTTTCGAAATAATGCTCCTGGTCCACCAGGATGAAGAGAATGTTGTAGCCCGCCGGCGGCCGCTCGGGCGCGACCGTCACCGCGGGGCGGGACGCCGCCTTCGCCGGCTGGGCGCTCGCGAGGTCCGGCAGGAGATGGGCGCCGAGCAAGGCCGCGCCGCTGCCCACCAGGAGGCGGCGTGCGGGATTGCGTGGGCGGTTCTCGTCGCCCGAAGCCTGTAATGGGGATGAAGCCAGCGATGGGGATGTCGGATCCGACGTCTTATCCTCGGCCACGTGCGCCTCCCGGCTTGCGCCTCGGTTGTGCCGGGCGGAGCATGCCGCACCTTGAGCCGGGCGGGAAGAGACCGGCGGCCGCCTATTTCCCGTCGAGCCGCCCTATTTCCCGTCGAGCCGCTTGGTGAAGATGATGCGCGGCTCCTCGATATAGCCGCTGGCGGCATAGAAGGCGCGCACCTGCTCGTTTTCCGGGCGCACCAGCAGCATCAGCTTGGGCACGCCGCGCGCTTTCAGCCAATCCTCGGCGGTGTGGGCGAGCGCCCGGCCGAGGCCCTGGCGGGTGAGGTCCGGGTCCACGGCGAGATAATAGATCCAGCCCCGGTGGCCGTCGTGCCCCACCATCACCGAGCCCACCACCGCATCGCCGGCGTCGCGGGCCACGAGAATGGTGGAATGGGGCCCGCGCCGGGCGAGCGCGATGTCGGCGCGCGGGTCGTTCCAGGGGCGCACCAGGCCGGCGCGCTCCCAGAGCGAGACCAGGGCGTCCACATCATCGTCGCGCATGTGGCCGATGGGAAGGGCGTGCACGTTCGCGCGGAGCGTCTCTGCGGTATCGGCCATGTCAGTCGTCCTCGAAGGAGAGCGGGCGCGGGGCGGCGGCACGGCCGAGCCGGTCGGCGATGGCTTCCCCGAGGCCGTCGCGCGGCAGGGGTACCACGGCGATGCCTTGGGCGCGAAGGCTGTCGAGATGGCGCAGCGCCCCGTACAGCCGGGCAGCGGCTTCCACCAGATCGCCCGCGGGGCTGAGATCGAAAAGCGCGACCGCCGCGTCGGCCCCGGGCGGGCGGGCGCCGGCGAAGGTCAAAAGCGCTTCGCCCGGCTTCACGTCGTGCGCGTCGAGCCGTACCGGCGCGTGCGGCGCGTAATGGGAGGCGAGGCGGCCCGGCGCGGACGGCCGCTCGGCCTCGTCCTGGGCCGCATCGGGCAGCGCGACGCCGAGCACCGCCGCGATGGCGCCGCGCGAGAGGCCGCCCGGCCGCAGCAAGGCGGGATGGGCCCCGGTGCAATCGACGATGGTGGATTCAACGCCCACCGTGGTCGGCCCCGCATCGAGGATCGCGTCGATCCGCCCGTCGAGATCGGCCCGCACATGGGCGGCGTCGGTCGGCGAGACATGGCCGGAGCGGTTGGCGCTCGGCCCCACCACCGGCACCCCGGCGGCGCGCAGCATGGCCAGCGTCGCCGCGTGCGCCGGCACCCGCAGGGCGATGGTGGATAGGCCGGCGCGGGCGAGATCGCACACCGCCCCGGTGTCGCGATAAGGCACCACCAGCGTCAGCGGTCCCGGCCAGAAGGCGGCGGCGAGCGCCTGCGCGGCCGGGGAGAACACACCCAGCCGCTCGGCCGCCGCGCTGTCGGGCACATGGGAGATGAGGGGATTGAAGGCGGGGCGGCCCTTGGCGGCATAGACCTGCGCCACCGCCTGCGCATTGCCGGCATCGGCGCCGAGGCCATAGACGGTCTCGGTGGGGAAGGCGACCACGCCGCCCGCCCGCAGCAGCCGCGCCGCCTCCGCCGCCGCTTCGCCCGATCCCGTGGCGTCGAGCAGAAGCGTGGATTTCGGGGCAAGGCCGGGGACGATCATGACAGCTGCTCCACGGCCCCTACGACGAAAGCGGGTGGGACCGGGTCTTGACTAGGGATCGTCGAGGCGCCGAATTGGTGCCCAACGTTCGCCGCACGGCTTAAGGCCGGCTTATGCGAGTGGTCAAGGCGCATGTCGCGCCGCAACAGGTTTCGGAGGTGATGATGCCCTATCGTGCGCCCGTGGAGGATGTGTCCTTCTTCCTCCAGCACTGCACCTCGCTTCCCCACCTCATCGACCAGGGCGCGGTGGACCTCTCGTTCGACCTCATCGACAGCGTGTTGGAGGAAGCCGGCAAGTTCGCCGCGGCGGTCATCGAGCCGCTCGACCGGGTGGGCGACACCAAGGGCAATGTGCTGAAGGACGGCGCGGTGACCACCGCTCCCGGATGGCGCGAGGCCTATGCCGCGTGGACGCAGGCGGGCTGGAACAGCGTTGCGGCGGAAGAAAAATTCGGCGGCCAGCATCTGCCGAGCGTCGTCACCTCGGCGCTGAACGAATTCTGGAACAGCGCCTCCCCCGGCTTCGGCATCGGCCCGGTGCTGACCATGGGCGCCATCGAGGCGCTGACCACCCACGGCTCGGCGGCCTTGCAGGGCCTGTTCCTGGAGAAGCTGGTGTCCGGCACCTGGACCGGCACCATGAACCTCACCGAGTCGCAGGCCGGCTCCGACCTCGCCGCGCTGCGCGCGCGGGCCGAGCGGGCGGGCGACGGCAGCTATCGCATCTTCGGCACCAAGATCTTCATCTCCTATGGCGAGCACGACATCGCCGAGAACATCGTCCATCTGGTGCTGGCACGCCTGCCGGACGCGCCCGCCGGCACGCGCGGCATCTCGCTGTTCGTGGTGCCGAAGATCCTGGTGAATGGCGACGGCACGCTCGGCGCGCGCAACGACGTGACGTGCGTCGGGCTGGAACACAAGCTCGGCCTGCACGGCTCGCCCACCTGCACCATGGTGTTCGGCGACACGGGCGAAGGGGCGGTCGGCTATCTCGTGGGCGAGGAAAATCGCGGCCTCGCCTGCATGTTCACCATGATGAACAACGCCCGCCTCGCGGTGGGCATCCAGGGCGTGGCGGTGGCCGAGCGCGCCACCCAGCGCGCCATCGCGTTTGCCCAGGAGCGCCGGCAGGGCAAGGCGCAGAGCTGGTCCGGGGAGGGCATGGCGCCGATCATCGCCCATCCGGATGTGAAGCGCATGCTGCTCACCATGCGGGCGGAGACCGATGCGGCACGCGCCATCTGCCTGATGACGGCGGACGCACTCGACCGCGCGCGCCGCACCGACGATCCCACAGCGAAAGCGGCGGCGACCGCGGAGGCGAGCCTTCTCACCCCGGTGGCCAAGGCCTTCTCCACCGACATGGGCATCGAGGTCGCCTCCACCGGCATCCAGGTGCACGGCGGCATGGGCTATATCGAGGAGACGGGCGCGGCCCAGCATCTGCGCGATGCCCGCATCTTCGCCATCTATGAGGGCACCAACGGCATTCAGGCGATCGACCTCGTCACCCGCAAGCTGCCCCAGGAGGGCGGCGACGTGGTGGCGAAGCTGATCGCCGATTATCGCAGCGTGGCGGAAGCCGTGGCGGCGCTGAACGCACCGGAATTCGGCCGCGCCGGGGAACAGCTCGCCGCCGCCGTGGATGCGCTCGGCCGCGCCACGCGGGTGATGCTGGATTGGCTGTCGGACGAACAATCCGCCAATGTCCTGGCGGGTGCGACGCCTTATCTGCGCCTGTTCGCCCGGGCCGCCGGCGGGGCCTATCTGGCGCGCACCGCGCTCGCCGCCCATGCCGCCATCGCCGCCGGCGAGAGCGATCCGCGCCATGCCCGGCGGGTGCTGGTGGCGCGCTTCTTCGCCGAGGATCTGTGCCCGCAGGCCTTGGGCCTGGAGGCGGCGGTGGTCTCCGGCGGCGAGGCGGTGCTTCAGAGCGAATCTGCGCTGGTGCTGTGAGCACCGGCGCTGCTTTCTGGCTCAGCGTCCCTTTCCCTCAGCGCCCCGGCAAAACCAGCACGGTGGGCTTGGTGGGGAGCGTCTCGCGCGCGAGCGTCACGGTGGGCGAGGTCTGGCGGACCACCGCATATTCCTCCCCGAGCCGCGAGAGGAAGCGATCCAATCCCCATGCGCTGAAATAATGCATGGGGATGACCAGCGGCGCGTTGATCGCCTTGAGCGTTTCCCGCATGCCGTCGATATCGAGCGTATAGGAGCCATCCACCGGCGCCAGCACCACGTCGATACGCCCGAGCGCCTCGATATGGTCGGGCGTCAGCACATGGTGCAGATGCCCGAGATGGGCGATGCACACGCCCGCCACCTCGAACACGAACATGGAATTGGCGTCATAGTCCGTGCCCGCGCCGCGCCGGATGTTGGTCGGCACGTTGCGGATCCACACATCCTCGACGGTGAGCTCGTGGTGGGCGGGCGCGCCGTTCTCGCCCCAGCCGCGCAGCACATGAGCGATGCCGGGGTCGGGATGGTCGGTGTAATGGGTGTCGTGCGCCCGGTTCATGGTGACGATCACCGGCAAGATGTCGGGGCGGACATAATCATTATAGTCGGTGGCGATGGTGACGCCGGCCGGGCTCTCGATGAGGAAGGTGGAATGGCCGACGAAGGTGAGGCGCACCTCGCGCCCCGCGTCCGAAGCTTTCGCGTCCGCCTGCTTTGCGTCCGCTGTCTTGCGGAAGGCAGCGCGCCACACGCGCGGCGTGGTGGTCGAGGGCTGATGCTGCGCCACCATGCGCGGGCATTTTTCCGGCGGCTCGGCGGCGCGCGCCAGGCTGCCCATGGGGAAGGCGAGGAGCGCAATCGCCCCGAACAGCGCCGCCATCTGCCGCATGGATCTCGCCCCCTCCGCCGGTTCGGAGCTCTGATGACCGCACACAAAGGGCCCGGTCCGCAATCCGCCGGCCTTCACACCGGCGTGACGCAACGTCCGCCCATGCGCTGCGATGCGAAAGCAGGGGTGGAACAACGGACCCGGTTCTGGTCTTTCTAGCGCGAGCGCTGCCGATACGGCGGGCGCGTGAACGAGGTGCGAACATGACCTTGGATTTCGTGATCATCCAGCCGATCGTCGCCCTCGTGGCCGGCGTCCTGATTTTGCTGTTTCCGCGCCTGCTCAATATGGTCGTGGCGATCTATTTGATCGCAATCGGAATTTTGGGATTGATGCCGCATTGAAAGGCAAAATGATCGGCTGCGCCTAAGGGTGCAGTTGATGACGGGAGCTGAGCGGGCTAAAGCATCCGCGCTCTTTGAAATGCGCGTCACCCTAAGGGATCTCCAGATGACGAAATGGGTCTACTCCTTCGGCGATGGTAAGGCCGAGGGGAAAGCCGAGATGCGGAACCTCCTTGGCGGCAAGGGCGCGAACCTTGCCGAAATGGCCAATCTGGGCCTGCCCGTTCCTCCCGGCTTCACCATTCCGACCGAGGTCTGCACTTATTATTACGCGCATGGCGAGACCTATCCCCCGGAGCTGAAGGCGGACGTGGACGCCGCGCTGGCCCATGTGGGCGCGCTCACCGGCCGCACCTTCGGCGATGCCGCAAACCCGCTGCTGGTCTCCGTGCGCTCCGGCGCCCGCGCCTCCATGCCCGGCATGATGGACACGGTGCTGAACCTCGGCCTCAATGACGAGACCGTGGAAGCCGTCGCCAAATCCTCCGGCGACCGGCGCTTCGCCTATGACAGCTACCGCCGCTTCATCACCATGTATTCCGACGTGGTGCTGGGCGTGGACCACCACCATTTCGAAGACCTGCTGGAATCCTACAAGCTCAAGCATGGCCACACCCTCGACACCGACCTGTCGGCGGACGATTGGGCGGCGCTGGTGGTGCAGTACAAGGCCAAGGTCCAGCAGGAACTGGGAACCCCGTTCCCGCAGGATCCCCACGCCCAGCTCTGGGGCGCCATCGGCGCGGTGTTCGGCTCCTGGATGAACCAGCGCGCCATCACCTATCGCCGCCTGCATGCGATTCCCGAAGCCTGGGGCACGGCCGTGAACGTGCAGGCCATGGTGTTCGGCAACATGGGCGAGACCTCGGCCACCGGCGTCGCCTTCACCCGCAATCCCTCCACCGGCGAACATGCGCTCTATGGCGAGTTCCTGGTGAATGCGCAGGGTGAAGACGTGGTGGCGGGCATCCGCACCCCGCAGGACCTGACCGAGAAGGCGCGCAAGGAAGCCGGCTCCGACAAGCCGTCCATGGAACTGGCGCTGCCCGAGGCGTTCAAGGAATTCGAGCGCATCTCCAAGGTGCTCGAAACCCATTACCGCGACATGCAGGACCTGGAATTCACCGTCGAGAAGGGCAAGCTCTGGATGCTCCAGACGCGCTCCGGCAAGCGCACCGCCAAGGCGGCGCTGCGTATCGCGGTGGAACTGGCGGCCGAAGGGCTGATCACCCAGGAAGAGGCGGTCGCCCGCGTCGATCCCGCCTCCCTCGACCAATTGCTGCACCCCGCGATCGACCCCAAGGCCGAGCGCAAGGTGGTGGCGAGCGGCCTGCCGGCTTCGCCCGGTGCCGCCTCCGGGGCCATCGTGTTCTCCGCCGACGAGGCGGAAGCCATGAAGGAGCAGGGCCGCAAGGTCATCCTGGTCCGGGTGGAAACCTCGCCGGAAGACATCCACGGCATGCACGCCGCCCAGGGCATTCTCACCTCGCGCGGCGGCATGACCTCGCACGCGGCGGTGGTCGCGCGCGGCATGGGCAAGCCCTGCGTCTCCGGCGCCGGCTCGCTGCGCATCGATTATGCCGCGCAGACCCTCACGGTCTCCGGCCAGACCTTCAAGAAGGGCGACATCCTCACCATCGACGGCTCCACCGGCCAGGTGCTGGCGGGCGAGGTGGCGATGCTCCAGCCGGAATTGTCGGGCGAGTTCGCCACCCTCATGGGCTGGGCCGACAAGGTGCGCCGCCTGAAGATCCGCGCCAATGCGGAAACCCCGGCCGACGCCCGCATGGCGCGCTCGTTCGGCGCGGAAGGCATCGGCCTCTCGCGCACCGAGCATATGTTCTTCGATGCCGGGCGCATCCTCGCCGTGCGCGAGATGATCCTCGCCGACGACGAGGCCGGCCGCCGTTCGGCGCTGGCCAAGCTGCTGCCCATGCAGCGGGCGGATTTCGTCGAGCTGTTCGAGATCATGAAGGGCCTGCCCGTCACGATCCGCCTGCTCGATCCGCCGCTGCACGAGTTCCTGCCGCACACCGACGCGGAAGTGGCGGAAGTCGCGAAAAGCCTGAACGTGGACGTGGAGCGCATCCAACGCCGCCAGAAGGAGCTGCATGAAGTCAACCCCATGCTCGGCTTCCGCGGCTGCCGCATCGCCATCGCCTTCCCCGAGATCGCGGAAATGCAGGCGCGCGCGATCTTCGAGGCGGCGGTGATCGCCGCCAAGACCACCGGCGAAGCCGTGGTGCCCGAAGTCATGGTGCCGTTGATCGCCACCAAGGCCGAGTTCGACATCGTCAATGCCGTGATCCAGAAGACCGCCAAGGCGGTCGAGGAAGAGACCGGCGCGATCCTCACCTTCCAGGTGGGCACCATGATCGAGCTGCCGCGCGCCGCGCTGCGCGCCGAGGAGATCGCCGAGACGGCGGAATTCTTCTCCTTCGGCACCAATGATCTCACCCAGACCTGCTACGGCGTCTCGCGCGACGACGCGGGCACCTTCCTTGGGCCCTATGTGCAGAAGGGCATCATCGAGGTGGACCCGTTCGTCTCCATCGACGTGGAGGGCGTGGGCGAATTGGTGAAGATCGGCGTCGAGCGCGGCCGCAAGTCGCGCCCGAACATCAAGCTCGGCATTTGCGGCGAGCATGGCGGCGATCCCGCTTCGGTCGCCTTCTGCGAGGAAGTGGGCCTCGACTATGTGTCGTGCTCGCCGTTCCGCGTCCCCATCGCCCGCCTCGCGGCGGCGCAGGCGGCGCTGGGCAAGAAGGCCGCCAGTCAGGCCTGAGCGCCATAAGCCTGAGCGCCATGCCTGAGCGCTAAGTCTGAAGCGCCAGCCTGAGCGGGCGCGTCCTGAGGATCTGGAAAGGCGGGCTTCGGCCCGCCTTTTCTGTTTCCGCCGGCTTCGCCCTGCGCTGTCGCAGCAGGCGCGCTTCAGGCGAATGCTTGGCACATGGCTGCGGCGAAAGAGACGCGGATGGCCACGCTGAGCCATCCGCAAGTTCTCCCGGAAGGCAAGATCGCCGAACGGGAGATGTCGCGGGCGGTTAGGGAGATCCGTACCTTCGCCGGGGGATGACGCGCGACGCTCTGGCGCCACGACGGCACGGCTTCACGGCACCCGCAACGCTTTTAATGGAAGCGCCGATGGCGATCGCCGGCCTTGATCGGGATCAAGGACCCGCTGGCATCTTCGGCGTTTCATACCTTCAGGTTGCGTGTTGCGGCCGGCAAGGGGCGCAGGTCTGGTAAAGGCCGGGGCGCGTGCCCATCTCCGGGAAGGAGAAAAGCCATGATGTCCACGATGATGATCGCCCTGCTATCGATCCCCGCAACCATGACCCTCGCCGCCATGATCCTCGCGACCCTGCGGCGGATGGCGGAGCCTGAGCGGGTTCCGGTGCGGGTGCGGGCGCATCGCCGCCCTTATTGATCGCGCGGAAGGCCGCACAGCTTCCCGCGCGTCGGCAATGGCTGCGGAAAAGAGGAGAGCGCAGATGGAAGGCGTGCATATTCCCTGGAAGGGATGGGTCTTGGTCTGCGACGGCGCGAAGGCGCTGCTGTTCCGCAATGACGGCGATGCCGAATTGCTCAATCTGAGCACCGTCGATGTCCTGACCCAGCCGGACGCGCCGGCTCGCGACCTCGGCACCGACCGGCCGGGGCGGGTGCATCAATCCCACGGCGCCGCGCGCAGCGCCGTGGACGATACGGATTTCCACGCCCAGGCGGAGGCGGATTTTCTCGCGGATCTCGCCGCCCAGCTCGGCAAGCTGGTGCCGCAGAACGCGGTGGGCAGCCTCGTCATCGTCGCCCCGCCGCGCGCACTCGGCATTCTGCGCAAGCATCTTCCGCCGGCGGTGCGCCATGTGCTGAAGGCCGAGGTGGCAAAGGACCTCGTCGCCCTGCCCACGCCGGAGATCGAGCGGCACCTCGCCGCCTGATCGTCCCGGTCGTCCCGCGCCTCAGGCCAGCATGTCCCGCACCATCGGGATCACCTTCGTGCCGTACAGCTCGATGCAGCGCATGAGCCGGTCATGGGGAATGGGGCCGGCGGAATATTTCAGGTCGAACCTATCGAGCCCGAGCGCCTTCGCGGTCGCCGCGATCTTGCGGGCGACGGTCTCCGGGCTGCCGACATAAAGCGAGCCGTGCGCGATCTCGTGCTCGAATTCGTCCCGCCCCATGGGCGACCAGCCGCGCTCGGCGCCGATGCGGTCGCGCATTTCCTTGTAATCGGAGAATAATTCCTCCCGCGCCTGTGCGTCCGTATCGGCGATATAGCCGGGCGAATGGGCGCCGATGGGCAGCGTTCCCTTGCCGAGCTGGGCGAGCGCGCGGTGATAGAGGTCCACATAGGGCCGGAAGCGCTTGGGATCGCCGCCGATGATGGCGAGCATCAGCGGCAGGCCGTAGCGCGCCGCCCGCACCACGGATTCCGGCGTGCCGCCGACGCCGATCCAGGTCTTCAGCGTGCCGCGTTCGATCGGCGGGAACACCGCCTGGTCCTTCAACGGCGTGCGGTGGGTGCCCTGCCAGGTCACCGGCTGGTTGGCGATCAGCGCCGCGAACAGGTCCAGCTTTTCCGAGAACAGGGTCTCGTACTGGTTCATGGGAAAGCCGAACAGCGGGAAGCTCTCGGTGAAGGAGCCGCGCCCGAGGATCACTTCGGCGCG
>NCEH01000092.1 GCA_002304505.1 Rhizobiales bacterium 32-66-11
GGCGTCCCCGTCGAAGCCAATTACGACACCACGGATTCGCCGCTCGACGCCTCGCGCGGCATCCGCGCCAGTGCCACCGTCGAGCCGTTTGCCATGTTCGGCCAGTCCGGCGCCGGCCCCGTTCTGATGAAAGGGTCGATCGCCGCCTATCACGCCCTCGACGAGGACAAGCGCTATATTCTCGCCGGCCGGGTTCAGGCCGGCTCGATCGTCGGCGCGGATTTCTATGACGCGCCGCCGCAACGCCTGTTCTATGTGGGCGGCGGCGGCACGCTGCGCGGCTATGATTACCAGTCGGCAAGCCCGCGCGATGCCTTCGGCGACATCATCGGCGGCCTCAGCTTCTTCGCCGCTTCTGTGGAGGCGCGCATCCGCGTCACCGACACCATCGGCATCGTGCCGTTCCTCGACATGGGTTCGGCCTTCGCCTCGCAGACGCCGGACCTTGCGGAACTGCAATATGGCTATGGCATTGGCCTGCGTTATTATACCGCCATCGGCCCGATCCGCCTGGATCTGGCCTTCCCCGTGAATCCGCAGGTGGCCGGCACCCATTACGGCCTCTACGTCAGCTTGGGGCAGTCCTTCTGATGGCGATATTTTCCCGCATCCTCAGAGGCATCGCGCTGGGCGTGGCGGTCGTGCTGGTCGCAGTGGTGGCGTTCGCCCTGCTGGCCTTCGGCATCGTGCAGACCCCGCCCGGCAAGGCCTTTCTCGCCCGCTTCGCCTCCGAGCTCGCCTCCGCCAACGGGCTGCGCGTGACGATTACCGGCCTCACCGGCTTCGTGCCCGGCGACATCGCGCTGGCGCGGGTGGAACTGGCCGATCCGCAAGGCAATTTCCTGGAGCTGGAGGACCTGCGGCTGCGCTGGTCGCCGCTCGCGCTGTTGTCGGGAACGGTGGATGTCGCGCTGGTGCAGGCGGCGCGGGTGAACGTGCTTCGGGCGCCCGACCTTCCCCCGTCCACCACGCCGGCTTCGCCGTCGACCGGGGGCGGCGTGGCCTTGCGCGTGATCGTGGACCGCCTCGCGCTCGACCGCATCGATCTCGCCGAGCCGGTCCTGGGCCGCAAGGCGCAATTGCAGTTCGAAGGCGGCCTGCGCCTGATGGAGCCCGCCAAGGGCATTTCGCTCAAGTTCGACCTGGAGCGGCGCGACGAGCCGGGTTCGGTCGGCGGCTCCATTCGCTATGTGCCCGAGGCGCGCACGCTCGACCTCGACCTCACCGCCCGCGAGCCGGCCGGCGGCCTTGTCGCCCGCATGGCGGCACTCGAGGGGCTGCCGCCGCTGGATGCCCAGGTGAAAGGCTCCGGCCCCCTGGAAAAATGGAGCGGCACCCTCAACGCCACCGCCGGTTCGGTGCTGCGGCTGGAGGGCACCGCCGATGTGGTGGCGCAGGGCACCTCCCACCTGGCCACGCTCGCGTTCACCGGCGATCTGCAAAAGGCGCTGCCGGCCAATATCGCGCCTTTGTTCACAGGCCGCACGGAGCTTGCCGGCGCGGTGCTCATTGATCCCGCCCTGACCGTCTCGATCCGCCGGTTCACCCTGGCCTCTGCGGGTCTTTCCGCGTCCGTAGGCGGCACGTTCCAGACCGCCGAGGGCACGGCGGATGTGACTTTTTCCGCTACCGCCGGGGATGCGGCGGCCTTCTCCGCTCTGCTTCCCGGCATCGGATGGCGCGCGCTTTCGGCGGATGGGACGGTGAACGGCCCGCTCGCCGCACCGCGCGTCCGCCTCACCGCCTCCGCCCGGGACCTGACCGGCGCGGGCTATGGCGCGCAAACCCTCACGCTGACGGCGCGCACCGCCGATGACGGCACGGGCGGCCTGACCTTCCGCGCCGATGCCACCGCCGATGGCTTGTCCGCCGCCGATCCCGCGGTGGCCAAGGCGCTTGGCCCGCGCGGCACCCTGGCGCTCTCCGGCGTGCTGCCACAGGCCGGCGCACCGCAGGTGCGCGATCTCAACGTGGCGCTTGCCGGCCTCGATCTGAAATTTGCAGGCCGCGCAGGGGCGGACATGATCGACGGCACGCTGAACATGCCGCGCCTCGATCTCGCGGCCCTTGCCCCGCTCGCCCACCAGCCCCTGCGCGGGGTGGTCGCCCTCGACGCGGATGTGAAGCGCGCCGCGCCGGGTGGGGCCATCGCCTTGAAGCTGAACGGGTCTTCTCGCGATGTGGAGACCGGCATCGCGGCCGCCGATGGCCTCGTGGGCGGTGCGGCGCAGGTGGTGGGCGGCCTCTCCTATGCGCCGGACGGCGCGGTCACGGTGCAAGACCTCAAGATTGATGCCGCCGGGATCGCTCTTGCTGTGAATGGCAAGGTGGATCGCCGCGCCGCCGATCTCATCGGCGAATTGACCTTGCGCGACCTCTCCCGGCTGGATTCCCGGCTCGAAGGCGCGGCCAACGGGCGTGCCGCTTTTTCCGGCACGCTCGATGCGCTCAATGTGGTGGCGCGCCTTTCCGTGGATCAAGGCAAGGCCATGGGCCAGCCGATCTCCGGCCTCACATTGGATGCGGACCTGAAAGATCTCACCGGCCGGATCGGCGGCAATGCGCGCCTCGCCGGGCAGGTGGGCGGCAAGCCGGCGCGCGGCGCAGCCACCCTCGCCACCGGGGCCGACGGCAGCCGCGCCTTGAGTGGCCTTGATTTCGCCGTGGGCTCGGTGAGCGCCCAAGGCGCGCTGACCGCCGCCACGAGCGGGCTTCTGACCGGGCAATTGTCCTTCTCCGCCGGCAATCTGGCGGATGTGTCCGCCTTCGCCCTCACCGCGCTTGGTGGCAGCGCCCAGGGCACGATCGTGCTCGACGAGATGGCCGGCACCCAGCGCATCGCTTTGCGGGCCGACCTCGACAAGGTGGTCGCGGCCGGCCAGCAGGTGCAGAGCGCGCGCATTGATCTTTCCATCGCCGATCCGCGCGCCGGCACCGGCGCCCTGCGCGGCACGGTGGATGCCACCGGCATTTCCTCAGGTTCGCTCCAGGTGTCGCGGGTGCGCATCGTCGCCAGCGAGGCCGGCGGCGGCACCGCATTGACGCTGAACGCCGATGCCCAGGGTGCCGCCATCACGGCCGCCGGACGGCTCACCGCCTCGGCGCAGGAACAGGCGTTCCGCCTGGAGGCGCTGCGCATCACCCGCGCCGGCACCAATGTCGCCCTCTCCGCGCCCGCCACGGTAACGGTTCGCGGCGGCACGGTGGCGGTGGATCGCTTCGCGCTCGCCACCGGCGGGGGAAGCGTTGCGGTGCAAGGCAGCGCGGGCGATACGCTCGACCTCACGGTGGATATCCGCGCCCTGCCGCTGGCGCTCGCGGCGCTGGCCGACCCCGCGCTGAACCTTTCCGGTACGCTCAACGGCAGCGCGCGCATCACCGGGCCCGCCGCCGCGCCCACGGGGCGCTATGATCTCGCCGTGCTGCGCGCCACCAGCCCCGACATCGCGCGCGCCGGCGCCGGCCCGTTCGACCTGCGGGCCAATGGCACGCTGGAGGGGGGCAGCGTGCGCATCGCGTCCACCCTCTCCGGCCCGGCGCTCTCCGGCGTCGCTATCAACGGCACGGTGCCGTTCCAGGGCAATGGGCTGGATTTGTCCATGCGCGGCACGATCTCGCTCGCCATCGCCAATGCGCTGCTCGCCACCTCCGGCGCGCGGGCGAGCGGCACGGCGGCGGTGGATGCGAATGTGCGCGGCTCGCTGGCCGATCCGCGGGCCGGCGGCACCGTGCGCATCAGCGGCGGGCGTTATGAGGATGCGGTGAACGGGGTGACGCTGGACCGCATCCAGGCGGTGGTCACCGGCACCGACCGTTCGGTCACGCTCTCCTCCTTCCAGGCGGCGACGCTCAATGGCGGGACGATCCAGGGCAACGGGTCCGTGACGCTCGATGCCGCCGCCGGCTTCCCCGGCCGGCTCGACCTGACGCTGAACAATGCGGGCCTCGTGAACAGTGAGATCGTGCGCTTCGTCGCCGACGGGCAGATCGCCATCGGCGGGGCGTTCGCCACCCGGCCCACCATCGGCGGGCAGATCAATGTCCGTGCGCTCGACATCAATATCCCCGACCGGCTGCCGGGCGGAGCAAGGGCGCTGAATGTGCGGCATGTGAACGTGCCGCCGGGCAAGACCTTCACGGTGCCGCCTGCACCCGCGCGCCGGCCCGCCGGAGCCGGGCAAGGGACCGGGCAAGGCGCGCGCGCGGCGACCTTCCTGGCCAGCCTCGATCTTGCGGTGAATGCGCCCAACCGCGTGTTCGTGCGCGGCATGGGGGTGGATGCGGAGCTTTCCGGCACGCTCAATGTGCGCGGCACCAGCGCGGCGCCGGTGACGGTGGGCGGGTTCGAACTGCTGCGCGGGCGCTTCGACATCATCGGCCGGCGGCTGGATTTCACCCGCGGCCGCGTGACTTTCAACGGCACCACCGACCCGGACCTCGATTTCATCGCCGAGAGCACGGCCAATGACGTGACCGCCCGCGTCACCATTTCCGGCCGGGCCTCGCAGCCGGACATCGCCTTCTCCTCCACCCCGAGCCTGCCGCAGGACGAGGTGGTGGCGCGCCTGCTGTTCGGCCGCTCCGCGGGCCAGCTCAGCGCCGGGCAGGCGTTGCAGGTGGCGCAAACCGTCGCCACCCTTTCGGGCAGCGGCAATGCCGCGCTCTCCTCGCTGCGCCGCTCGCTCGGGGTGGACAGCGTGGACGTGGGCACCAATGCGGCCGGCACCGGCGGCCAGTTCGGCATCGGCAAGCGCTTGAACGACCGGATCTATCTCGGCGTGCGACAGGGCACGACGTCGGGCTCCAGCGCCGCCACGGTCGATATCGACATCACCCGCAACATCCGCCTTCAGGGGGCGACGGGGGCCGATGGCGGCACGGAAGTGGGCATCGGCGCCCAGTGGGATTATTAGGATTTTCCGCGCGCCGACCCGCCGTTCGCGCCAAAATGTTTCACGTGAAACAATGGCTTAGCGCGGACGAACAGCGGTTTCGTGGCGCTTCTCGGCGCCCTTGCGGCCGATGACGCCGGCTTTTCGGCCGAACGTTCGCCGCGAATGAATCCGAGCGCGCGCCCCGATCTTCAACGCCCGGTCTTCAGCGCCCCGGCTTTGGGTGGCGCGATGCCCAGCGTCTTCATGCGCGAGGCGAGGGTGGTGGGCTTGAGGCCGAGCCGCTCGGCTGCGCCCCCCGGCCCCGAGACCTTGCCGCCGGCCGCCTCCAGTGCGGCGAGGATGCTGGCGCGATGGCGGGCGCGGCGCTCGCCCTCGGTCTCCAGCCCCTCCAGTGCGCCCGGCGCGGGCAACGGCGCGGCATCTTCGTGGGGCTCCGGCAGATCGATGGTGAGGCGGCCGTTGCGGGCGAGGATGATGCCGCGCTCGATCACATTCTGGAGCTCGCGCACATTGCCCGGCCAGTCGTAGGCGATGAGCTTGCGCATGTCGCCCTCGCTCAATTGCAGCGCGCCGGACAGCGGCTTGCGCGAGGCGCCGCCGAGGAAATGCAAGGCGAGGGCGGGGATATCCTCCCGCCGCTCGCGCAAGGGCGCGGATTCGATGGGCATGACATTGAGGCGGTAGAACAGATCCTCGCGGAACCGGCCGGCGCGCACCTCGGCCCGCAGGTCGCGATTGGTGGCGGCGATGATGCGCACGTCCACGGAGCGGGTGCGCTCCTCGCCGATGCGCTCGAACTGGCCTTCCTGGAGCACCCGCAGCAGCTTGCTTTGCAGCTCGATGGGGATTTCGCCCACCTCGTCCAGGAACAGCGTGCCGTGGTCGGCGAGTTCGAACCGGCCGATGCGGTCGCGCAATGCGCCGGTGAAGGCGCCGCGGGCATGGCCGAAGAATTCGCTCTCGAACAATTCGCGCGGGATGGCGGCGCAATTCACCCGGATCAGCGGGCGCTCGCGCCGGTCGCTGGCCTCGTGGATGGCGCGGGCGATCAATTCCTTGCCGGTGCCGGATTCCCCGGTGATGAGCACGCTCGCCTCCGTGGGGGCGACCAATTCCACCTGGCGCAGCACTTTCTTGATCGCCTCGCTGCGGCCGATGACGCCGCGATGGCTGCCCTCGGCGCGGATTTCCTCCTGGAGATAGGCGTTTTCCAGCTCCAGCCGCTCGCGCAGGCTGTCCACCTCGGCGAGCGCGGCGCGCAGCTTCTCGTCCGCCTCGCGGCGCTGGGTGACATTGCGGAACGCCACCACGGCGCCAATCAGCACGCCCCGGTCGCGGATCGGGGTCGAGGTATATTCCACCCACACCGGCTTGCCCGAGCGATGCCAGAACACCTCATTCTCCACCCGGTGGACCGCGCCATCGCGAAACGCGGCGTAGATCGGGCAGGTCTTGTGCGGGTAGGGGCTGCCGTCATGGTGGTGGTGATGCACCATGGTGTGCATGTCGCGGCCGATCAGCTCTTCCGCCGTCCAGCCGAGGATCTGCTCGGCGGCGGGATTGACGAAGGTGGTCTTGCCCTCCGAATTCACCCCATAAATGCCCTCGCCCACCGCATGGAGGATAAGGCGGTTCTCGCGCTCGATGTCGCGGAAGAAACGGTCCACCCGCTGCCATTCCGCGATGCCCTCGCGCATGAAGGAATCGGCATTGGCATCAATGTCGCGGCGGTGGCGTGCCTCGAGATCGTGCAGGGTGATGAGCAGCGTGCGCCCGCGCGGGCTTGAGACCTGGATGCCGGCATATTCCAGCCGCAGCGGGCGCCCGTCGGCATGATGGGGGGTCAGCGAGCGCGTCCAATGGGCGCCGCGATCCATCACCGCCTGGGTGAACACCACCACGGCCGAGGCCTGCCCGGGATGCAGATCGAAGATCTGCATGGCTTTCAGCGCCTCGCGGGCATGGCCCAGCAGCCGGCAGGCGGCGGGATTGGCGTCGAGGATGCGCGCGGTTTCGGTGTCGACCGCCAGCTCCGCCTCGATCCCCGCATCGAAGGCGGGACCGAACGGGCCGAAGCGCGGCAGCTGGGGCAGGTCGAGCGCGTCCATTTACGATTTTTCGCGAGTTGAATTACGAAAAATCATAAATCACGAGAAATCGTGAAACCAGCGATTTTTCCATGTCGTTGATAAGCCAAGTAAAATTACCGTGTCCGGTTTTGGCATGCGCTTTGCTTAACGTCAGGGGAGAGTTTCCCTTCCCCGGTCTTTCCAGCATGAGGCGGTCCATGACGAGCAAAGACACCTTCCGGCGCTTTTCCCGTTTGTTTTCCGGCTGCGCCTGCGGCCGGCACCGCTCGGCGGCGGAACATGAGGCGGCGGCCCGCGCCTCGGAGGAAGCGCGCTATGGCAGCCTGGTGGAAAAGACGGTGCTGCAGGCCCTGTTTCCGCAGGATGCCCATCGCCGCGCCTTCCTGAAGGCCATCGGCGGCACCACGGTCGCCGCGGCCCTTGCCCAATTCCTGCCCATGGGCATGGTCACGGAAGCCTTCGCGCAAGGCACCGGGCCGATCGAGAAGAAGGACCTCAAGGTCGGCTTCATCCCCATCACCTGCGCGACCCCCATCATCATGGCGCACCCCCTCGGCTTCTACACCAAGCAGGGCCTGAACGTGGACGTGGTGAAGACCGCCGGCTGGGCGGTGGTGCGCGACAAGACCATCAACAAGGAATACGACGCCGCCCACATGCTCTCGCCCATGCCCATCGCCATTTCGATGGGCCTCGGCTCCAATCCCATTCCCTTCTCCGTGCCGGCGATCGAGAATATCAACGGCC
Organism: Rhizobiales bacterium 32-66-11; assembly: GCA_002304505.1. Taxonomy (GTDB): domain Bacteria; phylum Pseudomonadota; class Alphaproteobacteria; order Rhizobiales; family Xanthobacteraceae; genus NCEH01. Next base: position 7,733 of record NCEH01000092.1, read on the forward strand.
AGTGCATCACCCTTGCGATGAAGCACAAGGACAAGCGCGACCCGAAGGATTGGAAGGGCTTCAAGCTCGCGATCCCGTTCGATTATTCCATGCACAATTATTTGCTGCGCTATTATCTGGCGGAGCATGGCATCGACCCCGACGCGGACGTCCAGCTGCGCTCGGTGCCGCCGCCGGAGATGGTCGCCAATCTGCGGGCCGAGAACATCGACGGCTTCCTGGCGCCCGACAATGTCTGCCAGCGCGCGGTCTATGACGGGGTGGGCTTCATCCATATCCTGTCGAAGGAAATCTGGGACGGTCATCCCTGCTGCTCGTTCTCCGCCAGCAAGGAATTCGTCACCACCAATCCCAACACCTATGCCGCCTTGCTGCGCGCCATCATCGACGCCAGCGCCTATGCCCAGAAGCCGGAGAACCGCAAGCAGATCGCCGAGGCCATTGCCCCCGCGAACTATCTGAACGCGCCCCCGGTGGTGCTGGAACAGGTGCTGACCGGCACCTATGCGGACGGCCTCGGCAACATCAAGAAGGACCCGAACCGGGTCACCTTCGAACCCTTCCCGTACGATTCCTTCGCCATCTGGATCCTCACCCAGATGAAGCGCTGGGGCCAGGTGAAGGGCGACGTGGATTATGCCGGCATCGCCAAGCAAGTCTTCCTCGCCACCGAATGCGCCGCCGTGATGAAGGACATGGGCCTCACCCCGCCGGCGCCCACCAAGACCATCGTCGTGATGGGCAAGCCGTTCGATCCCGCCAAGCCCGACGCCTATGTCGAGAGCTTCGCCATCAAGCGGACCTGAGCCCATGACGTCTTCGCTGACCTTGCGCGCGGCCCTGGTTTCGGTGCTGTTGCTGGCGGTGTTCCTGCTGATCTGGCAGGGCGCCACCGCCGGCTTCGGCGCCGGCGGGACGGGCGTGCCCTCCGGGATGGATCCGGAATATGCCAAGCTCATGGGCCTGACCGCCACCACCGGGAAATCGGCGCTGCCGAGCCCGGTGGAGGTGGGCGCTGGGCTTTGGAACGTTCTCACCGATCCGTTCTATGACAAGGGGCCGAACGACAAGGGCGTCGGCCTGCAGCTCGCCTATTCCCTGGGCCGGGTGCTGATCGGCTACGGCATCGCCGTGCTGGTGGCGATCCCGCTCGGCTTCCTCATCGGCATGTCGGCGCTGATGAGCAAGGCGCTCGACCCCTTCATCCAGGTGCTGAAACCCATCTCGCCGCTCGCCTGGATGCCGCTCGCGCTCTACACCATCAAGGATAGCGGCATCTCGGCGGTGTTCGTGATCTTCATATGCTCGGTGTGGCCGATGCTGCTGAACACCGCCTTCGGCGTCGCCAGCGTGCGCAAGGAATGGCTGAACGTGGCGCGCACGCTGGAGGTGGGGCCGTTCAAACGCGCCTTCACCGTGATCCTGCCCGCCGCCGCGCCGACCATCCTCACCGGCATGCGGATTTCCATCGGCATCGCCTGGCTCGTGATCGTCGCGGCCGAGATGCTCGTGGGCGGCACCGGCATCGGCTATTTCGTCTGGAACGAGTGGAACAACCTGTCCATCACCAATGTGATCATCGCCATTCTGGTGATCGGCGTGATGGGCATGCTGCTGGACCAGATGCTCGCCTTCGTCGCCCGCCTCGTCACCTTTCCGGAGTGAGGCGCATGAGCGAGCCCCGCTATGTTTCCATCGAAGGCATCTCGCGCCGCTTCCAGGCGGCCGGCGGACGCACCACCACCGTGTTCGACGACCTCTGGTTCTCCATGAGCAAGGGCGAGTTCGCCTGCATCATCGGCCATTCCGGCTGCGGTAAGACCACGGTGCTGAACATCCTCTCCGGCCTCGACAGGCCGGACGACGGCGCGGTGGTGGTGGACGGCACCGCCATCGAGGGGCCGGCGCTCGACCGCGCCGTGATCTTCCAGAGCCACGCCCTGCTGCCTTGGCTGACCGTGCTCGGCAATGTCGCCTATGCGGTCTCCTCCCGCCACAAGCGCTGGAGCCGGGCGCAGGTGCGCGACCATGCCATGCGCTTCATCGAGGTGGTCGGGCTCAAGGGCTCGGAGAACAAGCGGCCCTCCGAACTCTCCGGCGGCATGAAGCAGCGCGTCGGCATCGCCCGCGCGCTCTCCATCGAGCCCAAGATGCTGCTGATGGACGAGCCCTTCTCCGCGCTCGACGCGCTCACCCGCGGCACGCTGCAGGACGAGGTGCGCCGCATCTGCCTGGAGACCGGGCAGACCGTGTTCATGATCACCCACGATGTGGACGAGGCGATCTATCTCGCCGACCGCATCGTCTTGATGACCAACGGCCCCAACGCCACCATCGCCGAGATCGTGCAGAACCCGTTGCCGCGGGAGCGCCGCCGCCTCGACATCCACAAGCAGGCGGATTTCTACGCGGTGCGCAACCATCTCATCGACTTCCTGGTGGAGCGCTCGAAGACCTTCAAGGACCAGCGCCCCGCCGGATACGACCACCGCCATCCCCCGGTGGTGCGCCCCACCGCCGCGCCCCAGCCCTCGCCCGACGGCGACAAGCGGGCCGCGTGACGCGCCGATTTCAAACGCCCCAAAGACTCAAGGAGAAGAACATGAAGCGCGAGCAACTCACCGAGAAGATTCTCGACATCAAGCGCGAGAAGGGCTGGACCTGGAAGTATATTACCGATGAAATCGGCGGCATGTCGCCGATGCTGGTGGTGGGCGCGCTGCTGGGCCAGATGAAGCTGGTGAAGCCGCTGGCCAAGGCGGCGGCGGAGCTGTTCGGCCTCTCCGAGGTCGAGGAGCGCATGCTGAACGAAGTGCCTTATCGCGGCACGCCCATGCCGCCCACCGACCCGCTGATCTATCGCTTCTATGAAATGGTGATGGTGAACGGCCCGGCGTTCAAGGCGCTGATCGAGGAGGAATTCGGCGACGGCATCATGTCGGCCATCGATTTCGACATCGACATGGAGCGCGTCGCCAATCCCAAGGGCGACCGCGTGAAGCTGACCATGACCGGCAAGTTCCTGCCCTATAAATATTACGGCGCCGAGCAGGGCACGCCGGAATACGGCTTCAAGGAAGGCTGAGCGCGAGCGCCTCCCGTACGATCAAAAGCGCGGGAGGCCCCCCTCGGGGAGGGCCGCGCCCGGTCCGAAGGCGCGATTTCTGCTATCTCTCCTCCTCCTGCACGCGGGGGGGAGGGCGCCGACATGGATGCGGACCAGGGGACATCCGGGACGCCGGGAGAAGGCGGCGCGATCGAAATCGCGAGCCGCTTCGCCGAGCTCGGCGCGCTGCGCCTGCATTATCTGGAGGCGGGCGCGGGCGAGCCGGTGCTTCTGCTGCACGGCTATGCGCAGACCAGCCATATGTGGCGGCCGCTGATCGCGGAGCTTGCCAAGACCCACCGGGTGATCGCGCCCGATTTGCGCGGCTTCGGCGCCTCCTCGAAACCCGAGGCGGGATACGACAAGACCACCCTGGCGCAGGATGTGCGCGCCCTCTCAACGGCGCTCGGCATCGACCGCGCGGGCGTGGTCGGCCACGATATCGGGCTGATGGTGGCCTATGCCTATGCCGCCCAATATCCCGAAGCGGTGACGCGCATCGCGCTGATGGACGCCTTCCTTCCCGGTGTCGGCGACTGGACGCATGTCTGGCTGATGCGCGATTTGTGGCATTTCCACTTCTACGGCAAGACGCCGCTCGCCCTCGTGGAGGGGCGCGAACGCATCTATTTCGAGCATTTCTGGAATGATTTCGCCGCCGACCCCGCCCATTCGGTGTCGGAGGCCGACCGGCAATTCTATGCCGCGGCCTATGCCCAGCCCGGTGGCATGGCGGCGGGGTTCGAGGTGTTCCGCGCGTTCGAGCGCGACGCGGCGGATTTTGCCGCCTTCGCCAAGACCAAGCTCCCCATGCCCATGCTGGTGCTCACGGGCGAGAAGGCCTCGGGCGAATTCCTGATCGCCCAGGGCCGGCTGGTGGCCGAGCATGTGGAGGGCGTGGTGGTGGAAGGCTCGGGCCATTGGCTGATGGACGAGGCGCCGGGGAAGGTCATTCCCCGTCTCGTGGCCTTCTTCGCGGACTGACCGGCGGTCCGCCCGCCGTCGCTGACCCCGTGCGGTGTCGCGGACGAGCCATTCATTCTATGCTCTTCTCCCGCATGCGGGGGAGGACGCCCATATGGATGGGGACCAGGAGATGCCCGGAATGTCGACGCCCGATCCGCAGCCGCAACGGTCCAACAGCTGGGCGGTGACCGGAGGCGTGAGCGTCATACTGCTGACCGGCATGGCGGCCATCGCCAAGCTCCATGAGGATGGCGGGAGCCTCGGCTTCCTGGCGCTGATCCTGGTGGTGACGGTGGTGGGCGCGTTCGCGCTCGCGCGCTTCATCTCCCGCCATGGCCACGAGATCGGCGAAGCCCGGTTCGACACCACGCCGAAGGAGCCCCCGGCCACCTGAGCGCTTCCGGGGAGAGCGCCTCCGGCAAGACCCTTCCAGCGCGACCGCGCCGCGACCGCCGCCCGCCGGGTCCGCCGGGGATCGCTATCGTCGCCCAAACTGTCATCGCACATGAAAAAGGCCGCCGGACTTGCGTCCCGGCGGCCTTTCTTTTCGTCCCGTCCCGCGGTGGCGGAGGGGGAGACGCGGCAAGAGGTCAGAGGTGAGATCAGAGGTTCTTGACGATTTCCTCGGTCACCTTCTTGGCGTCGCCGAACAGCATCATGGTGTTGTCGCGGAAGAACAATTCATTCTCCACGCCGGCATAGCCGGAGCCCATGCCGCGCTTGATGAACAGAACCGTCTTGGCCTTTTCGACATCCAGGATCGGCATGCCGTAGATGGCGGAGGTCGGGTCGGTCTTCGCGGCCGGGTTGGTCACGTCGTTGGCGCCGATGACGAAGGCGACGTCCGCCTGGGCGAACTCGCTGTTGATGTCTTCCAGCTCGAAGACCTCGTCATAGGGAACCTGGGCTTCCGCCAGCAGCACGTTCATATGCCCGGGCATGCGGCCCGCCACCGGATGGATGGCGTACTTCACCTCGACGCCCTCTTCCTTCAGCTTGTCGGCCATCTCGCGCAAGGCGTGCTGGGCCTGGGCCACCGCCATGCCGTAGCCCGGCACGATGATGACCTTCTGGGCGTTCTTCATGATGTAGGCGGCGTCATCCGCCGAGCCCTTCTTCACCGGGCGGGTTTCCACCGCGCCGGCCGCACCCGCCGCCACTTCGCCACCGAAGCCGCCGAGGATGACCGAGATGAAGGACCGGTTCATGCCCTTGCACATGATGTAGGACAGGATCGCGCCCGAGGAGCCCACCAAGGCGCCCGTGATGATGAGCGCGGTATTGCCCAGCGTGAAGCCGATGCCGGCCGCCGCCCAACCCGAATAGGAATTGAGCATGGAGACCACCACCGGCATGTCGGCGCCGCCGATCGGCACGATCAGCAGGCCGCCCAGCACCAGCGACAGGAGGGTGATGATCCAGAACAGCGGGATCGAGCCGGTCATCACGAAGGCGATGATCAGCACCAGCAGCAGCAGCGCGAGGCCGCCGTTGATGAAGTGGCGCATGGGCAGCATGATCGGCTTGCCGGACATGTTGCCGTTGAGCTTGGCGAAGGCGATGATCGAGCCGGTGAAGGTGATCGCGCCGATGGCCACGCCCAGCGTCATTTCGATCAGGCTGGCGCCATGGATGTTGCCGGGTTCGCCGATGCCGAACGCGGCCGGGGCATAGAGCGCCGCCGCCGCCACCAGCACCGCCGCAAGGCCCACCAGCGAGTGGAAGGCCGCAACCAGCTGCGGCATTGCGGTCATGGCGATGCGGCGGGCGACAACCGCGCCGATGCCGCCGCCGATGCCGATGCCGGCGATCACCAGCACCCAGCCGAGAATGTCGGACGGGGGCGAGAGCGCGAGCGTGGTGAGCACGGCAATGGCCATGCCGACCATGCCGAACATATTGCCCTGACGCGACGTGGTGGGGTGCGAGAGCCCCCGCAGCGCCAGCACGAAGAGAATGCCCGCAACCAGGTAAAGAAGCGCGGCCAGATTGGCGTTCATGGGTCCGCCCTCACTTCTTCTTTTGGTACATGGCGAGCATGCGGCTGGTCACGAGGAACCCGCCGAAAATGTTCACCGATGCAAAGATGAGAGCGATGAAGCCGAAGCCGCGCGCCCACAGAGAATGGCCGGCATCGCCGACCGTGTTGACACCGACCGCCAGCAGCGCGCCCACCACGATCACCGAGGAGATCGCATTGGTGACCGACATGAGCGGGGTGTGGAGCGCCGGCGTCACCGACCACACGACGTAATAGCCGACGAACACGGCCAGCACGAAGATGGACAGGCGGAACACGAACGGGTCGATGGCGCCGCCAGTGGCGGCATGGGCGACCGCGCCGAGGGCGGTGGCCGCCTGGTCGGCATAGATCTGGGCGGCTTCGGCGGCCTGGCGGGCCACCTCGGCGGCGGCGCGCGCCTGGGCGGCGGCGTCAGCGGCGGTCTGGGCAGTGATGGGGTTCATTGGGCGGCTCCCTCAACCTTGGGGGCGAAGTTCGGGTGAACCACGGCGCCGTCGCGGGTGAGGAGCGTCGCCTTCACGAGCTCGTCGTCCCACTTCACGGCGAGGGCCTTGGCCTGTTTGTCCACCAGGGTCTCGACGAAGGCGTAGAGGTTCTTCGCGTACAGCAGCGAGGCGGAGGCGGCGATGCGGCCGGCGACATTGAGATAGCCGACGATCTTCACGCCATTGGCGTCCACCACCTGGCCGGGCTCGGCGCCTTCCACATTGCCGCCGCGCTCGACCGCGAGGTCGATCAGCACGGAACCCGGCTTCATGGA
>NCEH01000093.1 GCA_002304505.1 Rhizobiales bacterium 32-66-11
TCCACCTTCACCAGCCGGTCGGCGAGCGGCATGGCTTCTTCGACGTCGCCGTCCACCAGCATGGCGAAGAAGGCGCGTTCCACCACCTCGTCATTGCGCGGATCGAGCTTGAGCAGGGCGCGCAGATAGGCCACGGCGGCCTCGGTGTCGCGTTCCGAGCCGGCGAGGCGCGCCGCCAGATAGCTGCCGGAGAGGGTAGCATCGGAGATGGGCGGAAAATCCGCCCGCGCGGCGCCGGGCGCCACCGACATCAACGACACGCAGAAAGCGGCCGCGATGGCCAGGGGCGAGCGAATGAGCGAAATCTTCACCGGGCAGAAATCCTGGAAGGAGCGTGGGGCTGAGAGAAACCGCGCCACATGGCGGGAGGATGGCGACTTTCCGCAAACCTCGCAAGTTACGTCAGCGGTTCTGTCTTTCGACGCCGCTTGCGGTCCGCGGGCCGGCGCGCCATAAGCCAAAATCATGCAAAAGCTTGTGGCGCGCGCTCCGGCAAAGGTCAATCTGACATTGCGCGTCCTGCGCCGGCGCGCGGATGGGTTTCACGATCTCGCGAGTCTCGTGAGCTTCGCAGGGGCAGCTGACCTGCTTTCCCTAGCGCCAGATGCGGCGTTCGGCCTCGAAGTCTCCGGGCCCACGGCGCCGGCCGCCGGCCCTCAGGGCGAGAATCTGGTGTTGCGCGCGGCCGATGCCCTTAAGGAACGGGTCGCCGGCCTGCGGCTCGGGCGGTTCCATCTCGTGAAGCGCCTGCCGGTGGCGGCAGGCATCGGCGGCGGCTCATCGGATGCGGCGGCGGCGCTGCGCCTGCTGGCCCAGCTCAACGGCCTGGATCTGGCCGATCCGCGCCTGCTCGATGCCGCGCGGGTGGTGGGCTCGGATGTGCCGGTGTGCCTCGCGCCGCGTGCGCGCATGATGCGCGGGGTGGGCGACCAGCTTTCGCCGGCGCTCGATTTGCCGCCGCTGCCGGCGGTGCTGGTGAATTGCCGCGTGATGGTGCCGACCGCGCCGGTGTTTCGCGCCCTCGGCCTGCAGCCGGGCGAGGATCTGCCCGGTCCGCCCCATGGCGAGGCGGTGCCGGCCGGGCGCGCCGCTTTGCTGGATTTTCTCGCCCGCACCCCCAATGATTTGGAGCCGCCCGCGCAAAGCGTGGCGCCGCAGATCGGGCATGTGAAGGCCCTGCTGCAAGCCGATCCCCGCGCCCGTTTCGTGCGCATGTCGGGCTCGGGCGCGACCGTGTTCGCGCTCACCGACACCTGCCGCGATGCCGCCGCCCTCGCCAAGGCGGTGAGTGCGGCCCATCCCGATTGGTGGGTGCGCCCCACGGTGCTGCGATGACGCTTCTAGCTTATGTGGTCGCGGCGCTCGCCGAGATCGCCGGCTGCTTCGCTTTCTGGCACGTGGTGCGGGGAGATGGGTCGCATTGGTGGCTGGTGCCCGGCTTCGCGAGCCTCGCGGTGTTCGCCGGCGCGCTGACGCTGGTGGAGTCCGCCGCCGCCGGACGGGCGTTCGCGGCCTATGGCGGCATTTATATCGTCGGCTCGCTGGCCTGGATGTGGGGCGTGGAGGGCGTGCGGCCGGATCGCTATGACGCCGTCGGCGCCGCGCTGTGCCTTGCCGGCGCGGCGGTCATCGTGTTCGGGCCGCGCGGCTGAGGGATCAGATCAGCCAGCCGTCGCCGCTGGTGCTGGTGAAATCCAGCTGCACGATCAAATCATTGTAATCGTGGTCGCCGCCGCCGGCGAGATCCTCCCAGCCCCAGGTGTTGAGCCCATAGCTCCACAGATGGGTCACGCCCGCGCCGTCCACCTTTTCATTGGCCTGCGCGAACCCCCAGAAGGTGTTCGCCCCGTTGGTGAGCTTCATGGCGACGATGTCGCCGGCATTGACCCTGGTAATCTCGGTCTGGGCGTAATTGCCCCAGCCCGGACTGTCGATGGAGGTCTGGCCGTCGACGGTGTGATAGGCGCGGGCCTGCGCCGCTTCGGCATAGCCGGCCGCGCCCGGCGCGAGGCCGCCGATATCGCCGCTGAGATCATCCACCCGGTAGAAGGTGAGGTGGGTGTCGTCGGCGCCGTTCTGGCGCACGCGCACCACCACGTCCTGGGTGTTGGCACCGCCGGCCGTGTCGGCGATGGCGACCGGACGCGCCAAGGTCACGCTGCTGTCCTGGTCGCCGAACGAAGCGAAGCCGAAGGCCGAGGTGAGGGCCGCCTGGTACAGGGCCAGCGCGTCGCCGCCGGCGGAGGCGGAGAGGGCGGCCCCGTTCGCCGCATGGATCGAGCCCGGCGTCGCCTGGGCGATGCCGTCGAACACGCGCACGAGGTCGGGATCGAAATCGCTTTGCAGGGATTGCTGGGCAAGCCGGCTGGTCCAGGCCAGATCGCCGCCGCCGCCCATGCCGATGAAGCTCTGCCCCCCGACGGAGAGCGCGAAGCTGCCGTCCAGCCCGGTGGATTGCACCAGCAGGGTCTGTGCCGCATCGCTCACGGCATGGGTGGCATCGACGATGCCGAGCACGGCGGGCGCGTCGGAATAGATTTCGGTGTGGGCGATGGCGCTCAGCGCCCGGGCCAGCAGCAGCCCGTTCGGCGAGCCGAGGCCGGTGGTGTAGTCGTATCCGGTCGCGGCGGAGAAGCCGAGGCCGGTGGGCAGGACATAGTCCTCGGCGGCATAATCATACACCGCCCCCGGCGTGCCTTCGGGCACCACATAATAGGTGGAGATGTTGTTGCCGAGCGAGATGTCGTTGAACGATCCCGGCGCGATGGCGGCGGCGATGTAAAGCAGGTCGTTGTAATAGCCAAGCTGCGGCAGGTGCTGGTTCTCGAAAATGGCGTCGAACTGCGCGGTCAGCGAGGCCCAGAGCGGCGTCGCCGCGCTGGTTCCGCCATCGCCCTTGGTCAGATTCCCGGTGCCGGGATCGTTGATGTAGTCCGCGTTGAGGACGAAATAATAGGCATTTCCAGACGAGAGCGCGGACACGTCCGGCGCCCCGCGCCCGGCTTGGACGATGGCGCCGATGCTGGTGGGCGTCAGGCCGAAATCGCTCTGGTAGGTCGGCGTGTCCTGGGTGATGTCGACGCCGCCGGTGCTGGAATTATTGGTCGAGTAGGAGGGGTCGAACGTGCCGAGCCCCTTCTTGTCATAGCTGATATAATAGGAATTCCAGGTGGTTTCGAACAGCCGGATCAGAGGGTCCGCCGTGGTCTGATCGCCATCGGACACCATGTTGGTCGGCAAGGTCTTGAGGCCGGCCGCGGTCAGGGCCATCAGCAGGTTCAGGTTCGGCGTGTCGCTCATCACCTGCGCCACCAGGTCAGTGGCGGGATTGCCGGTGGCGAGGGTCGGATCGGACTGCGCCGACGCCAGCGTGCTGATCGAGGTTCCGCCCACCACAATGGCCGTCGACACCGTGTGCGAGGTGCGCATCAGCGGGTTGCCGGTGCCGTATTCGCTCTGCGATCCGCCGTCGCCGGAGGACAGGAACACCGACATGTTGCGCAAGGCGGCGTCGGTCAGGAGATCGGAATAGGCGAGATAAAAGGGCGAATCGGGCGAGGCCTCTGTCGGCTCCGGGAAGGAGGAGGTGAGAATTCCCGGATTGTTCACAAAATCCCAGATCGCTTGCTGATAGGCGGTGTAATGGGTCAAGCCCACGAAGCTGTAGAGCAATTGTGTGCTGTTGGGCGCGGCGGAGGCGACCACCGAGATGTCGAGGGTCGTCTCGTCGATAATGCTCGACCAGCCGGAGGGATCGGCGCCCGGCAGCACCTGAAATTGCTCCGCTGTCATGGCCGGCAGGCCGATGGAGACGCGATAGGCGTTCAGGGCGGTGAAGAGGGCGGCCGGGTTCTGCGTCGGCGGCTCGACCAGCGCGATCGCCGGTGTTGCCTGGTTTTGCAGGGGGAAATTATAGGCATCGGCGACCACGCCCGGCGTGGAGGTGACTTCGTTTCCGCCATTGCCGATGCCCTGATAGCCGGCCGTCGGCTTATAAGGAGAGACGCCCGCCGCCACCGCAGGTGTCGCGACCGTGACGGCTTGGTCGACCCACAGGCCGCGCACGTCCCCGGCGATGTCGGTCGGCAGCGAGAGGCTGCCTTCCCAGGCGTAGAAGGTGCCGTTCCCCGTGGTCACCTGGAGCAACGGCGTGTCGAACAGGGCCTGGAACTGGGCCGGGGTCAGCTGCAGCCAGAGGGTGCGCGATTGCGCCGAGGATTCGTATCCGAGGCTGGTGAGCAGCGCGCTCGCGCCGATCCCGTTGGTGGGGTCGGTGATGTAATTGCTCACCGACTGGTAGGTCAGCGGGTTCGCGCCATAAGTGTTCCAGACCTCGGTCTGGTCCGCCAGCGCGACCTGGCGCTCGGCCCAGGAGCTTTCCAGCAGGGACTGCGGATCGGTGATGCGGTTCAGCGTCAGGGCGATCTTGACCAGCGGAGCGGTGCCGCTCGCGTCGGTGATAGCGGTCGCGCCGAACAGCGAACCGAAGATGCTGTCGGTATGGAGGCCCGCCCGCGCGTCCAAAAATTGCTGGTCGGTCGCGAGCTGGAACGCGTTCGTGTCGAGGAAGCTCGAATCCCCGACGGGAGCATAGACGGTTGTGGTCATGAATCGCGCGGCCCCATGTCCCCGGATACAATCCCATTGTACCATCCGCGCCGGCGCCACGGAACCGCGTTTTTCCAATGCCCGAAGGGGTTTACGCAGCGGGATCCGATCGCCTGAGGGCAGCGACGCTCGTCCCGTGCCGCCCGGCGGCAGACGCGAACCCGCCTCAGTGCGCGCGGGAAATGCAGAAATCCACGGCTTCCATCAAGGCGTCCTTGGCCCCGCCCGGCGGGAACAAGGCGAGCGCGTCCTTGGCGATGGCGCCATAATGACGCGCCCGCTCGATGGTATCCACCAGCGCGCGATGCTTGGTGAGCAGGTGGATGGCCTGTTCGAGCTGGGCATCGTCGCACGCGCTCTGCTCCAGGCTGCGCTGCCAGAAGGCGCGCTCCTGCGCATCGCCCCGGCGGAAGGCCAGCACGACCGGCAAGGTGATCTTGCCCTCGCGGAAGTCGTCGCCGACATTCTTGCCGAGCTTGGCCTGGCTGCCGCCATAGTCCAGCGCGTCGTCCACCAGCTGGAACGCGATGCCGAGATTCATGCCGTAGGAGCGGCAGGCGCCCTGTTCGGCCTTCGGGCGGGCGCCCAGCACCGCGCCGACCTCGCACGCGGCGGCGAACAATTCCGCCGTCTTGCCGCGGATCACGGCGAGATAATCATCTTCCGAGGTCTCGGTGTTCTTGGCGGCGGCGAGCTGCATCACCTCGCCCTCGGCGATCACGCAGGCGGCATTCGAGAGGATGTCGAGGCATTGCAGCGAGCCCACCTCCACCATCATCTTGAACGCCTGGCCGAGCAGGAAGTCGCCCACCAGCACGCTGGCTTCATTGCCCCAGAGCTTGCGGGCGGCGAGCTTGCCGCGCCGCATGTCGCTCTCGTCGACCACGTCGTCATGCAGCAAAGTGGCGGTGTGCATGAACTCCACCGAGGCGGCGAGCTTCACATGGCCTTCGCCGCGATAGCCGCTGAGCGCGGCGCAGGCGAGGGTGAGCATGGGGCGCAGCCGTTTCCCGCCGCCCGAGATCAGGTGGTTCGCCACCTCGGGGATCATCGCCACGTCCGAGCCGGTGCGGGCCAGAATGGTGGCGTTCACGCGCTCCATATCCCCCTTCACCAGGCGGACGAGGGCCTCGATGGATGGGTCGGTCGGCTCGAACGGAAGGACGACGGCCAAGAAACGCTCCCGCTTGTCATTCTGTGGGCGGCACCATAGGGATGGCGACGGGTGCCGTGCAAGCGTGAGGCGTACCCGGAACGCCGCCGCGGCGCAAATCCGACGGAGAATTGATGCGCGATCTGGTGCGGACCAATGATCTGGTGCTGATTTCCGCCATCGAGGCGCTGCTGACCGCCGCCGATATCGGCCATATGGTCGCGGACAGCTATGTGAGCGCGCTGGAAGGCTCCATCGGCGTCATTCCCCGCCGGATCCTGGTGCTGGACGAGGATCTCGCGCAAGGGCGCCGCTTGCTGAAAGAGGCGGGGCTTGGCGACGTGCTGTGCGATTAGCGCGGTTGCGCGCGAAGCGGATGCCGGTTTACGTGAAGAAAACGCGTCTGAACAATGAGATAGAGCATCCGCGCGATGCCGGGAAACCGGCAAACGCCCGAGGCCCCGCCGCCATGAGCCCTGAGACGACACGACCGGCTGTGACACAGGACCGCGTGCTGGGCGGACGGCTCGTTCTGTGCCAGCCGGAAAAGGGCCATCGCGTCGGCCATGACGCCATTCTGCTCGCCGCCGCCGTGCCGCGCGCAGCCCGCCGCCTCGCCGATTTCGGCGCCGGGGTGGGCAGCGCGGGCCTCGCCGCCTTGCTGCATGTGCCGCAGGCCGAGGCGGTGCTGATCGAGATCGACCCGGCGCTGGCCGATCTTGCCGGGCGGAACGTGTCGGCGAACGGGCTTTCTGAGCGCTGCGCCGTGGTGTGCGCGGATGTCCTGGCGCTCGCGCGGCCCGGCGGGCCGCCGCTTCCCGCCGCCGAAAGCCTCGACCTCGTGCTGGCGAATCCGCCCTTCAATGCCCTGGATGCCCACCAGACCTCGCCGGACGCGGGCCGCGCGCGGGCGCATATGGCCAATGCCGATACGCTGAGGGATTGGGCGACCGCCGCCTATCGCTGCCTCGCGCCGGGCGGAATGCTCGCCATGATCCTGCGGCCGGAGGATCTTTCCCCCCTGCTCGCGGCGCTGGAGGGCCGGTTCGGCGCCGTGCGGCTGCTGCCGGTTCATCCCCGGCCGGATGCGCCGGCGGTGCGGCTGATCGCCCGGGCCATCAAGGGACGCCGCACGGCGCCTGCGATCCTGCCGGGCCTGATCCTGGCGGAGGCGGACGGTGCGCCGGGCGCGCGCGCCCTGGCGATCCTGCGCGATGGCGCGGCGCTCGACATGGGGTAAGCGCGCGGGCAGGGCCGGTGACCGGCTCTGTTTGCGGCAACAAGGGCGATTGCCCTTGCCGTTGCGACCGCGCACCATGAATTCACCGGAATGTGCCCCGACACAGGTGTTCATGGACGATTCCTTCCTCGCCTCCCTGCAAAGCGGCGTTCGCCGCCTTCTGCCCGCCCGCTGGCGCGACGACCTGACGACGGTGCCGGTGGTGCGCCTTTCCGGCACCATCGGCATGAACGCGCCGTTCCAGCAGAGCCTCACCCTCGCCGGCCTCGCCAAGACGCTGGACCGGGCGTTCGCGGTGAAGAAGGCGCCCGCGGTGGCGCTCATCATCAATTCGCCCGGCGGCGCGCCGGTTCAGTCCCATCTCATCCACAAGCGCATCCGCGCCTTGGCCGAGGAGAAGGAGAAGCATGTCTTCGCCTTCGTGGAGGATGTCGCGGCCTCGGGCGGCTATATGATCGCCTGCGCGGCGGACGAGATCTTCGTCGATCCCGCCTCGGTGGTCGGCTCGATCGGTGTCATCTCCGCCGGCTTCGGCTTCGACAAGCTGATCGAACGCATCGGCGTCGAGCGGCGCGTTCACACCGCCGGCACCCGCAAGATGATGCTCGACCCGTTCCAGCCCGAGCGGGAAGAGGATGTGGAGCGGCTCAAGGCCTTGCAGCGCGAGATCCATCAGATGTTCGCGGACCTCGTGCGCCGCCGGCGCGGCCCGGTGCTGTCGGGCGAGGACGAGATGTTGTTTTCCGGCGAGTTCTGGGCCGGCGCGCAGGCGCTCTCGCTCGGGCTCGCGGACGGCATCGGCGATCTGCGGGAGATTCTCCAGGCGCGCTACGGGCTCAAGGTCCGTACGCCACTGATCACGGCGCCGGGCGGCTGGCTCGGCCGGCGCGTGCCGGGCGTGGGCAGCGCGCTGCCCTCCGCGGGCGCTGCCGGTGCGGGGCTCGCCCAGGGGCTCGCGGGCGTTGCCGAGGACCGGGCCCTGTGGGCGCGCTACGGGCTGTGATCGTCAAGGAAGGGGAAAGGCCATGCCTGCGTTTCTGATCGTCATGCTGGGCGCCGTGGGCGCGGTGGCCGCGGCGCGGTTCCTGGCGCGCGAGGGGCGCCGCGTCAGCGAAACCATGGATGCCCATCGCGCGACCGGCGGCCAGACGTCCGCCTCCGGGCCGGTGGATCAGGAAAAGGTCCAGGTGCTGGTGCGCGATCCCCAGACCGGCACCTATCGTCCCCGCCAAGGCTGAGGCGGTCCCCGCCAAGGGGCTGAAGCGGTCCCCCTGAGGGGGGCTGAAGCGGTCCCCCTGAGGGGGGCTGAGGCGGCGGCAGGCGGAAATACCCGGAAACGTTTCTTCCCCAAGGTTACAGGGAATTCACTGAACCTAAGGTCACGCGCCGTTTATCCTTGCCTCACGTCAAGTTTGGGGCCGCGTGGCGGATCGGTGATGCTTCAGAAATCGGAACAGGCGGGGGTGTTCGCGTCCCCTGCCGGGAAGAGGCGCGGTCGGCGCGTGTGGTGGATCGCGGGGGCGGTCGCGGTGCTGGCGGGGGCGGGCGGCTATTATGCCTACGGCCGCTCCAGCGCGACGGCGACGCCGGGCCTCGCCACGGCGCCGGTGGTGCGCGGCGATATCGAGCAGACGGTGACCGCCCTCGCCACCATCAAGCCCAAGACCTATGTGGACGTGGGCACCCAGGTGTCCGGCCAATTGCGCAAGGTCATGGTGGCCATCGGCGACGGGGTCCAGAAGGGCCAGCAGGTCGCGCAGATCGACCCCACCGTCTACCAGACCAAGGTGATCGGCGATCAGGCCCAGCTCGACAATCTGAAGGCGCAGCTCGCCCAGCAGCGCGCCCAGCTCGACCTCGATAAATTGCGCGACGATCGTGCCACGCGCCTGCTCGCCAGCAAGGCCGGCAGCCAGGACACGGCGGATGCCGCCGCCGCCACGGTGCGCATCGGCGAAGCCAAGATGGCGGCGCTGCAAGCCCAGATCAAGCAGACCCAGGCGACCCTGGACGGCGATGTCGCCAATCTCGGCTACACCAAGATCTTCGCGCCCATCACTGGCACCGTGGTTTCCATCACCTCGGTGGAAGGCCAGACGCTGAACGCCAACCAGACCGCCCCCATCATCCTGCGCGTTGCCGATCTCGACACCATGCAGGTGTGGGCGCAGGTGGCCGAGGCCGACATTCCCAAGGTGAAGGTCGGCATGGAAGTGTATTTCACCACGCTCGGCATGCCGGACCGGCGCTTCACCGCCAAAGTGGTACAGGTCCTGCCCACGCCCGACACGGTGAACGACGTGGTGCTCTATAACGTCCTGATCGACGTGCCGAACCCCGAGCGGCTGCTGATGACCTCCATGAGCGCGCAGGTGTTCTTCATGCTCGGCGGCGCGAAGGATGCGCTGCTGGTGCCGCCGAGCGCGGTGCGCCCGGTCGCGCGCGGCGGCAGCAAGCGCGAGGCGCGCAACGAAGCCACCGTCCGCGTGCTGGTGAATGGCGAGGTGCAGACCCGCGCCGTGAAGACCGGCCTCTCCAGCCGCACCCAGGTGCAGATCACCGAGGGGCTGAAGGAAGGCGAACTTGTGCTCACCTCGGCCGATCCCTCGGCGCCGCGCGTGACGCGCGGTCCCGGCATGCCCCCGCCACCGTTTTGAGCATCGAGGCGCGCGCCGGCGCTCCGGCAGGATCCCTTGACGCGGCCAAAGGCACGGCCGCGCGCGACGAGGATATCCCTTCGCCCGCACCCACGGGCGAAGGCGCGGGCGAGCCGGTGCTGGCGCTTGCCCATGTCAGCCGCATCTATCCGAGCGGCGAAAGCGTGGTGCGGGCGCTGGACGATATTTCGCTGACCATCCGGCCGGGCGAATATGTCGCCATCATGGGCCAGTCCGGCTCCGGCAAGTCCACCTTGATGAACATCATCGGCTGCCTGGACCGGCCGGATCGCGGCAGCTACCGGGTGCTCGGCCGCGACATCGCGGAGCTGGACGCGGACGAGCTGGCGGCCCTGCGCTGCCGCACCTTCGGCTTCGTGTTCCAGCGCTACAATCTCCTGCCCGCCATTTCGGCGGAAGAGAATGTGGAGATCCCGGCCATCTATGCCGGCCGTCCCAAGGCCGAGCGCATCGCCCGCGCGAAAGCCCTGCTGGCCCGGCTCGGGCTTGCGGAGCGGGCCGAGCATCGCCCGTCCCAGCTCTCGGGCGGCCAGCAGCAGCGGGTCTCCATCGCCCGCGCGCTGATGAACGAGGCGCCGGTGATCCTCGCCGACGAACCCACGGGCGCGCTCGACAGCCATTCGGGCGAGGAGGTGCTGCGCCTCCTGAAGGACCTCAACAAAGAGGGCCGCACCATCCTGCTGATCACCCACGATCCGCAGGTGGCGGCCCATGCGGACCGGATCGTGCGTTTGCAGGACGGACGCATCGTTTCCGATGCGCGCACCGCCCCACCGCCGGCGCCGCCGCCGCTCGCGAGCCACCGCATGAAGGTGCGCAACCATTTCCTGCCCGACCTCGGCGAGGCGGTGAAGATGGCGTTTCGCTCCATGCACGCCAATCTGTTCCGCACCCTGCTGACCTTGCTCGGGGTGATCATCGGGGTGGCGGCGGTGATTGCCATGCTGGCCATCGGCCAGGGCAGCAAGCAAGCGGTGCTGGATCGCATCGCCTCCATGGGCACCAATCTGCTGGTGGTGCGGCCCGGCGCGCCGGGGGTGCGCTCCACCGGCGCCAACGCCTCGCTGACCTATGAGGATGCCCGCGCCATCGCGGCCGATATTCCCAATGTGCTGGCGGTCTCCCCGGAACGCTCCACCACCGCCACGGCGCGGGTGGGCAATATCGATTATGCGACGCAGGTCCAGGGCACCGGGCCGGGCTATACCATCGCCCGCGACTGGGCGATGCGCGACGGCGCCATGTTCACCGAGGCGGACGTGGAGGGCTATGCGCCCGTGGTGGTGCTCGGCGCGACCGTGGCGCGGGTGATGTTTCCCGGCGTGGCGAACCCCGTGGGCCGCTACATCCTCATCAAGAACGTGCCGTTCGAGGTGCTGGGCGTATTGGCGCCGCGCGGGGCGAACGCCTTCGGCATGGACCAGGACGATCTCGTGCTGATGCCCATCTCCACAGCCTTCATGCGGGTGTTCGGCCGCCGGTTCCTCGGCGCCGTCACGGTGGCGGTGGAGGATGTGGCGCGGATCGACGAGACGCAGGAGGCGATTTCCGTGCTGCTGCGCCAGCGCCACCGGGCGGAGGATTTCCAGATCCGCAACACCTCCTCGATCCTGGAGATGGCCACCGCCACGTCCGATACCTTCACCCGCCTGCTGGGCTCGGTGGCGGCGATCTCGCTGCTGGTGGGCGGCATCGGGGTGATGAACATCATGCTGGTGAGCGTCACCGAGCGCACCCGCGAAATCGGCATCCGCATGGCGACCGGCGCGCGGCGGGCCAACATCATGCTTCAGTTCAACACCGAGGCGCTGGTGATCTGCGGCGCCGGCGGGCTCGTGGGCGTGGTGCTGGGGCTGGGCACGGCCTTGCTCTTGAAGACGCTCGGGACCCAGGTGGCGTTTTCCGCCGGGCCGCCTTTGCTGGCGTTCGGCTGCGCCTTCCTCACCGGGCTGCTGTTCGGCTATCTGCCGGCGCGCAAGGCCTCGCGGCTCGATCCCGTGGCGGCGCTTGCCTATGAGTGAGGGCGTGTCCTCCACCGGTCCCGGTCTGCGACCGGAGCCGGGAAGGCGCCGCTCAGGCGCCGCGCGGGCTTTGAGTTTTGACCCGAGGCCCGCCTATGAGTGGGGGCACCTATGAGTGGGGACACTCGCGGGTGATGGCGGCGGGCTGGGGGGCGCCGCCCTTGGTGACCTTGGCGGGCGGGGCATCGTCATTGGCCGGCGGCGAGAGCCGGGTCGCGACGGCGCTGCCGGCCGCGGCCGGGATCGGCGAGGCCACCGGCGGCATGACCGGGGCGCTCTCGATCGGGGCGGCCTCGAGCGGGGCGGCGGTTGCCGCGGCCCGCTCCGCCTCGCGCGCCTTCTCGACCTCGCGCGCCTTGGCGTCCTTGTCCGCCTTGTGGCTGCGCGCGGCCTCCTGCTGGATCGAATAGAGCCCGGCGCCCACCACCAAAATGGTGCCGATGGTGGCCCAGCTGTCCGGCACATGGCCGAAGATGAAATAGCCGTAGATCAGCGCCACCGGCACCATCACATAGCGCAGCGGCGAGACCACCTGCACCGGCGCGTGGCGGAACGCATAGACCAGCAGCAGATTGCCGAACGCGAAGGTCGCGCCCGCCGCGACGATCAGCGCGCCGCCCGCGAGCGTCGGTATGCTCCAGGGCTCCCAGGCCGCGAAGGCGGCGCCGGTGACCCCGAGCGCGATCGTGCTGGAGAGCACCACCACGCCGCCCGGCACATGGGCGCCGATGCCGCGGGTGACGATGTCGCGCAGCGAGCCGCAGGTGGCGGCGATCAGCGGCAGGATGGCGAACAAGGAGAAGGTCGCGGGATCGGGATGGGCGACGACAACCGCGCCGGAAAAGCCGATGGCGATGGCGATGGCGCGCTTCAGCCCCACCTTCTCGCCCAGCAGGGGCACCGCGAGCGCGGTGGTGATGAGCGGGGCGGCCATATAAATGGTCGTGGTGGTGGAGATGGGCAGCACCGCCAGCGCGATCACATAGAGGAAGGTGGTCGCAGAATCGAGGCTGGAGCGGGCGATCACCTTGGGCCGGAACGCGCCCAGCGCATGGCGCAGTTCACCCGTGAAAGCCAGCAGGGCGAGCACGAACAGCGTCGCGAACACCGAGCGCACGCCCAGCACTTCGCCCACCGGCAGATGCTGGGTGGCGAGCTTCAGCATCATGTCGTTGGTGATGAACAGCATCATGGCGGCGATCATGGCCGCGATGCCGCGCAAGGTGGGAGACATCAGGCGCAAGCTCATGCCGCGTCTCCCGCACGGCGGGGCTGGCGCGCCGCGCACGGGGCGGAACGGGCGAATTCGCGGGCGGTCTCGGGGCGGCTCGGCATTTCTGCCTCGTTCGTGGGCAATGTCCCACAGACCTAGCCGATTTGCCCTTTCCGCGCCGTTGCCGATTGCGCGGAGCGCGAGGGCAAGTCCCTCGCCCGCGGCATGGGTGCGCCATGGCGATGCCGCAATGTAAAACGGTTTCTAACCGCCGGTGGTGCTCATATGCCGGTGGACCGCCGGCTGGCGGGTTTGGCGGTCGATGACGAAGTCGTGGCCCTTGGGCTTGCGGAAGATCGCCGCGTCGATGGCGGCCTGGAGCACCCCGTCGTCCGGCGAGGCGCGCAGCGGCGCCCGCAGGTCGGCGGCATCCTCCTGGCCGAGGCACATGAAGAGGGTGCCGGTGCAGGTCACCCGCACGCGGTTGCAGCCCTCGCAGAAATTATGGGTCAGCGGGGTGATGAGGCCGAGCCGCCCGCCGGTTTCCTTCACCTCCAGATAGCGCGCCGGGCCGCCGGTGCGATAATCGATGTCGGTGAGCGTGTAGCGCTGCGCGAGCTGCTCGCGCACTTGCGAGAGCGGGAGATACTGGTCCACCCGCTCCGCACCCACTTCGCCGAGCGGCATCACCTCGATGAGGGAGAGGTCGTGGCCCTCGCCGTGGCACCATTCCATGATCGAGGCGATCTCGTGCTCGTTCACATCCTTGAGCGCGACCGCGTTGATCTTCACATGGATGCCGGCGGCCTTGGCGGCGCGCACGCCCTCCAGCACCTTGCCGAGATCGCCCCAGCGGGTGATGGCGCGGAATTTCTCCGCATCCAGCGTGTCGATGGAGACATTGATGCGCTTCACCCCGCAGGCGGCGAGGTCGGCGGCATAGCGGGCGAGCTGGGAGCCGTTGGTGGTGACCGTGAGTTCTTCCAGCCGGCCGGTCTCGAGATGGCGCGAGAGCGAGCGGAACAGGGTCATCACGTCGCGCCGCACCAGCGGCTCGCCGCCCGTGAGGCGCAGCTTGCGCACGCCGCGCGCCACGAAGGCCGTGCACAGCCGGTCCAGTTCCTCAAGCGTCAGAAGATCCTGCTTGGGCAGGAAATTCATGTGCTCGGACATGCAATAGACGCAGCGGAAATCGCATCGGTCCGTGACCGAGACCCGCAGATAGGTCACCGCGCGACCGAAAGTATCCACCAGCGGACCGAGCGCGCCGGTGGCGTTGCCGCCGCGATCGATGATGTCTCTGAAGGGTGCGCTCACCTTATGCTCCGATTCCCCATGGCTTATGTTCAACCGCTCTGACGTCGGCTTGAACCTGCATTATATCGTATGCCCGGCACCAAATCATAGGCCCGCGCGATCAACACTCGCTGACCGGCCCGCGACAGGAGACCCATATGACGTCCGCTCCCCCGGCCGCGCCGGAGATATGGCCCACGGAAGTGCGGCTGATCCACGACAAGCACGCCCTTCAGGTGAGCTTCGACGACGGCTCCAGCTTCACCTTGCCGGCCGAATATCTGCGCGTGGAAAGCC
>NCEH01000094.1 GCA_002304505.1 Rhizobiales bacterium 32-66-11
ATTCGAGCTGGCGCGCACGCAGGGTCTGCGGCTGCTCGCCAAGCGCGTCAAAGCGAATGCGCTGTCGCTCGACGACTGGGATCTCGTCGTCATCGCGGACGGCGCAAATTCGAGCGTCCGGGAGTACTTCACCGCTGCGTTCGGACGCGCCGACCACACACCCTATTCGCTGCGCGACAGCCAGGTGGTCGACAGCGTCCTCGGACTGCGAGTGCAGTCGCAGATGTCTGCCGCGTCGAGCGTGATCATGACGATCGCCCAGCAGCGCTATCTCTTCAACGGCATCGGCGGCGACGAGACCCTGGCGGTGCTTGTCGAGAGCCGCGGATGGGAGACACGGGAGTCTGGCGGCCCAGAGATCGACGTGGAGGCGATCCTCCGTGCCGGCGAGCCCGAGGACGACCCGTTGGCCCTGCTCTCGTGCCGGCTCTTGGCTGACGCCTTAGGTCGCGCCACGTCCATCCACGACGCTGTTGTTGCTCCCGTAGGGTAAAGGTCGATCGCGTCCGGTTCGTCAACGGCCGTCGCGGACGCTCGTGGGAACTGTGCGCGGGGCTGCAAGCAGAGTTCGCGACGACCACACCAGTCTCCCACCGAGGAAGAAGAAGGGCCCCTGCGGGAGGCCTTTTTTGGGGTATCGTGACGACCACCTACAGCTTGAAGGTTAGGCACCCGATGAGACCAGCTGCGGTCGGCGCGGTAAGATAACCCTACTCTGCGGTAGAGAACCACCGATGGTAGCCTTCGACGACATATCCTCCGCTCTCGACCGTCTCCGGGAGGCGCACTACTGGCTGCACCAGATGGAGAGGAACTACCACTTCGCGGATCAATTTCGGTGGAGCCTGAATTCGTTCCTGAAGGCCTTGAAAGAGGTTCGCCCAATTCTGGACCACGAGCTTCAGCATAAGGAAGGCTTTAGGGCCTGGAAGGAGCCCATCTACCGAACGCTGCGTGATAACAAGCTTCTCGCCTCTCTGCAGAAGACTCGCGACGTCGCCGTGCACCAGCGGCGCCTCAGGCTCAGAAGCTCAGGAGCGATCGGCCTCTATCAAGGCGGGCTGCGCTTCGGCGTTGGGCTACCCATCGATCCCGACCGCGACAGCGATACAGCCATACTCGCTGCCGTGGCGGCGGGTGATCCGTTCGGCCTCATGACGCCGGATGAGGACACGATCCCCTGCGTTCGGAGATTCTGGCGCCTCCCGGAATATGAAGAGGAGATCGTCCAGCTCTGCTCGATGACCTGGCTCGCGATTGGCGGCCTGATGTCTGAGGTCATCAAGTGGCTCAGCGGTGAGATCATCGAGTTCAATCTGACGTGCCGACTGAGCGATGATGAGATGATGTTTCGCCTCTACAACCGCGATGCCCTAGTCCAGCGACTCGCGCCATCTATGCCACGTCATTCTCGAGAGTGCTCAATGAAGCCGGCGTCCTAGGAAGCAGCGCAGTCCGCGCTCCCTATCTTACTCTCTAGGGGTCTTCGCACCCAAATAAACTGGTCAATTGCCCTGCGACCTTCACGATCACCAATCAGGCCCCGCACCCGGATTGGTGCGGGTAGAAAGAATCAGATTTCAGATGCGATATCCGCGAAGAAGTTCACATGCCGATCGTTGAGCTCCTTCATTGCTCGAATGTTTGAACGACTATCCCGGCATGCTTTGGCGCATGTGCGGACAATGTCGCGATACAGCGCCAATCGTATGGGCTTCGCGCCCTGGAAATTGATGAAGAGGTTCTGCGACAGCTTCGCATCAACGCCGGATCCGCGCGCCACAAGCATGATGTTCGGCGCGCCTCCATACGCTTGAAACATCAAATATCGCCAACTCGGATCCGGCCGGCCGCTGGCGGGAAGAGCCTCGATCGAGAAGACGAGGTCGCCGCCGTGCGACAGGAACTCATACGCTTCTTTCGCGACATTCGACGTCCTGGCGATCAGAACGCATGAGGCGCAGGTTTCGTAAGTCCGGAAATCAGGATCCAGCTCGAGACCCAGGAGCTCACACAATTGATTCCGCTGCTGTTGGTCCAGAGCCGCTTTGCGATCGAGAAACCATTCAAGCGAGCGAGCGGTCGAACCTATGCAGCGGCTCAGCTCGCCGGGTGAGGTCGGCCAGCATCGCACCAATGCCCGGGCGAGTTCCGGGAGATCGTCCGTTTCGTGATCCGCGAAAATGGTCTCCTGGAGCTCGTCGTCATCCGCAACCGGAGGCGATGTGAGCAACCATACGGCGCCGTCGAAGGTATCCCTGTGGAAATACCGCCGCCCGGCCGGCGCCACCCCCTTCTCCCAGGCATGGAGCCATGCCCCCGGACGCCAATCGATCTCATTGCCCGGCGGTAGATCGGCCGCGCGAGGCGGTAGATTCCTCCACCACTCCATTCTGGCATTCACCCGCGACGGCGGAGTCTGGAAAGAATGATCGTGGCGGTTCGTGGCGCAGCGGTTCAGTTGATCCAGCGTCGCGCTTGGTGTCGCCCGCTTGCGCGGCAAGCTCGTCCACATTGCATCCTCCTGGCACCGCCGCACCGAAGCCGAGAACGCCTTGTCGCTTCCCTCCGCGACGACGAGCCGGATATCGGACGCTGCCAGCGTTTGGAGCAAAGCCGTCGCAGATGCGGCTAGATGGCGGCTCACCTTCAGCACATCCGGGCGACCGCGCAGGCCGTCGGCTCGTGTCCACGCCTTCCCGAGAACACTCACGATCGATGCAGGACTGTCGACCGGTGTGAGCATGACCCATCGAAGCGAGATCCCTGGAACCGAAAGCCCGTAGATAAGCAAAGGGGACAGGTCATAGGCGGCCAGGTCCTCCCGGGAAGCGGCTTCCCGGACGAAGACAACGCCATATTCCCGATGCAGGAAGACATGCTTTGCCGTCGCGACGACGAGGTGATGCTCGCGCACGCTCATGGGGTCGTCTTCGTCGTGTTCGTCAACAATGGTCATCCGTTCCCGCCTGATCCGTCGTCGAGGTCGTGAGGCTCGTCAGCTGTGATGTCGTCTCCGTCCAGCCCTCCTCATCTTCTTCGCCCGTCATGATGCCCAGCGGCATATCATCGGTCAGCAGCCCGTCGGGGCTCAGGGTATCCGAGGATTGGCTCACTCGCCCGCCGAGCCGTCTTGCGTTCATCGCGAGTCGGGGAGACGGTGCACCCGCGCTGCCGGACAGACACGCTGAACGATCTCGCACAGATGCTGATGATGGGTGAGGTAGATCACTTGGCCGACCTGCGCCATCTCCGCGAACAGGCGGAACGCTTCTTCCGCGCGGAAATCGTCGAACGTCTCCATAATATCGTCAGAGATGAAAGGAACGGAGCTGCGAGCCCGCACGAATTCGTGGTAACCTGCCACCCGCAGTGCAAGATAGAGCTGAAAGCGGGTGCCTTTCGAGAGTTTGTCGGCCGCCTTAGAACCTCCCTCGGCAGACACCGCGATCAACGCATCGCCATCCTTTCCGGGCTGGGCGACGAGCCCCGTATAGGCGCCGCGGCTGATCGTACGGAACGCCTCCGACGCGCATGTCATCATGGAGCTGCGATGGCGCTCGCGATATGTCGCGAGCGCCTGCTGGGTGGCGGCGATGCCCGCTCTGAGCTGTAGATAGCGCATAGCACCATCCTCGATCTCAAGCAGCGTCGTGCGCCGGCGCTCCTCGATCATGGCGACCCTCGCGTCGCCACCAATCGCCTCGACACGATCCTCGGCAGCCGACTTCGCCGCAAAAAGCTCGTGACACCGCTTATCCAGATCGTCCGCGCGCGCCTTCAACTCGGCGAGCTCGGTCTCCAATGCTGCCCTGTCCACGGCATTGAGCATGGATTCCGCACTCTCAAGATCGGCCGACCTGAGTGCCTCGACGATATCCTCCTCCGCCTGCCGTCTTTGTTCGACCAAGTCGGTGCGGCGAGCGAGATCGGCAAGCTTCAGCGCCACGTCGTCCAGAGAGGCGACCTCGAAAAACGCGGTCATCCGCTTTTTCTGTTCATCGTGAGCCGCTGTCATCTCGGCAAGTTCGCGCTGCCGCGCGCCTGCATCGTCGAACCGCTTCGTCAGATTTGAGTGACGCTCGCGAGCAGCGGCAGCATTCCGCACCTTCTCGCCGACACGCTGCGCCAATTCGAGCGCGGAGTCGGAACCAGCATCAATTCCGAGAAGCCTCGTCAGTGCGGCGACCTCGTCGCAGAATGTTAGCTGATCCCTCTCCATCTTCTCGATGCGGTCGATGAGACCCGCCCGCTTCTCGAGCGTCGGCGAGAGGTCAGTGATCGTGGAGAGAACTTCGCGGACCGTACCGATCTCCGGAGCCTCCTCCGCCTCGCCGAGCCAGCACCCGCGGCAAGTGGTGGACCAGGTCTCGTTCCAAGTCCGCTCGTCCAATCCCGCCTGCCCCGCCGCTCGCTCGCGCGAGGCGACATCACGCCGACGTTCGTCCACTTCGCCGCGCAGACGGCGCAGCTCGGCTTCCCGATCAAGCACGGTTTGGGCGCTGGCAAGCATGGCAGCGAAGCCGGCATCGGATGCGGGCGGCAGCCCGGCGGTCGCCATCGCAGTGGCCAGCCGCCCAGCAGCAGCCTCGCCGTCGGTTTCGGCGTCACGCATATCCCGTTCCGCAGTCCGCACGGTGGTGCTCGCCTCGAGCGCCTTCTCGCGGCGGCTAGTCCAGGCATCGACTTCCGACAGTGATGGCGGCCTTGCAAAGCACGAGGCGATCGGCTGCACCGCGGTCGCGATATCGGCGTCGATCGCCGCCACGGCCGCGGCGACACGCTCGCTGAGCTCGACGGCATGGTCATGGTCCACTCGCGCGAGGGCGAGCGCCTGTCCACTTTGATGCAGCTTCGCCAACTCGGACATGTGCGAGAAGCGGTTCGCATTCACGATGTCGTCTTGACGCAGCGCCGCCTCGAAGGCATCGGCGGAGTCAGCATCGAGCACGCGCCGATGTGCAGCCCAGGTTTGCTCGCGACGCGTCCGTATGTCGGCAGCTTCGTGATCGGAAACGATCCCGGTGGTAGAAGCGAAGCTCGCCACTTCGGCTTCGCAGTGCCGAACCAGCGTGGTCAGCCGTTCGACCTCGGCCTGGTGGCGCATCGCCGCGGCCTGCGCCTCGTCGCGCGCTGTCTTCCAACCCTGCAGCGCCTCGGCGCTGGGGCACTGCATAGCGACTAGCTCATCGACGGTGCCCTGCCATGGTCTGAGTGCTGCAAGCCGATCGGTCAGCGCATCGAGCGCGGCCCCGCGGGCGCGCTCCGCAACCCGGCGTCGAACATGGTGATCGGCTGAGCGTAGCGCCTCGACGACGACGACAAGCTCGGCCGAAGCACGGTCTCGTTCGGAGCGGACCAGAGGATCAGCTTCGCCCTCCGGCAGTCTCAAGGCGGCCTCGTCGAGCCTTTGGCGCGCTTCGGCCAATTCTCGCGCGGCATTGCGCGTCGCGCTGTCGATGCCTGAGCGAGATTCGATCAGATCGCGCAGGCGGCCGATGGTGGCCGCTGGCAGCACTAGGCGTTTGGGATCAGGTTCACCGGTCCGCTCAATCCGCTGCAGAATCCCGGAAATTGCGAGGTCGAGCTGGCGCAATTGCAAACGCCGCTCAGGAAGGTCTTTTTCCGCAGTCACGTGGCGAGCGCGCAAGTCGCCATTCGCTCCACCCGCTCATCGAGGCGAAGCGCGGCTTCGTCGAGGACGATCGCGTTGATCTCACCGATCAACTGATCGATCTGCTCGTCGATCGCTCTGGTTTTGACGCCGAGCTCGATCTCGTGTTTTTGGAACTGGGGCAGCTCGGCCGTCCATGCCGGCGGGGCGACTGGGACGTCCGCCAAGGGTGCGAGTCGCTCGCGGATGCCGCACAGCGCGGAGAGTCGCGGCAACGCTGCGAGATAGCGCTGGATCTCGTCGATGCGACGATGGATACGCCCGCGTTCCTCGATCGCCGCATTGTACTGCACGGAGGCCCGGTCGCACGTATCGATAAGCCGGGCATGATCCGACGCCAGCGTGTCGAACTGCTCTCGCTCCGCCTTGAGCTCTGCCAGGCGGGCCTTCAGATCAGCCAGCGCTCCCGTGCGAGCTCGATATTTGTAGAAGCCATCCGCTTCTCCCTTCAGGCCGACCAGCTTGTCGCTCAGATGCGAGAGACCGGCACTTGCCGAGAACAGCAGTTGCCCAAGATCGCCCTTGCTCGCCAGAATGCTCTCCCCGCCTTTTTCGAGCGTCTCGTCATCGAGCGAGAACATGGTTCGGTACGCCTCACGCTCGATGCCGCCCAGCTCACTGCGGATCGCGGCTTCGGGCAGGCTGCGGTCATCTCCGTCGAGGAGACTGTTCTGCGGCCGCTTGATGCGGGCGAACGTCCTGATTTCGCCACCTAAGTCCAGCGCGGCGCCGATCCTCATGGTCGGGTAGGGGTGAATGAAGTCGAACGGACTCTGCGAACCGATTCCGAACAACAGGTCAAGAAAGGCGACGAACGCCGTCGACTTGCCGGCTTCGTTCGGCCCATAGATGATGTGCAGGTCCGGCTGACCGTCGGTGCGCTGACCAAAATCGATGCTGCGGTCGGTAAACTTACCGTACCGAGTGAGGTCGAGGCGGCGCAAGCGCATGACTCACTCCCCCTCGCCCGCAGCGGCAAGACGCGCCATGACACCCTCGGCGCCTTCCCGCGCGAGGCGAGCGATCGCATCCTTGAAGGAGGCTTCATCCGAGCCGAAGATGTCACGGCACTCCTGAGGAAGCTGAGCCCTGATCTCTTCGGCCACGCCGGTAAGTTCGCTGCGGAATGCCTCGGAATCGAAGACATCATTTTCGATCAAGCGATGGAGCTCCCTGATCGGGTCGCCTGACGTCAGGGCCTGCCGTCCGGCCGGACGGCAGGCGACTTCAAGCTGCTCGACCCAACAGCCCCCAATGACGGAGCTCCTGTCATCCGCCTCGGTCTTCAGCAAGTCGGCATCGCGCCGAATGCGCCAGGCTAATGGCGTCGCACCCGTTATTCGCAGGCGGGCGACCAAGTGCTCGGAGCGGACCGAGTCGCGCTCCTTTTCGAGCGCCCGGGCGACTGCCGCGACCAGATCCCGCCAATCTTCCAATCCGCTTGCGTCGACAGAAACCCGCTCGAACTGAGCGACACTGGTGAGCCGTTCCTCCACGCGAATCAACCGATCATCGGAGATGGTGACAAGCGTGATGGATTTTGCGCCTGCTTCGTTGATGTCTCGACCCTGCGGCACGCCGGGCATCACGATCGCGCACGCGCCCTCGACAGCCGAGCGCTTGTGCACATGGCCCAAGGCCCAATAGTGGAAGCCCGTGGTCTGAAGATCAGCAATGCTGCACGGCGCGTAGAGATCGTGGCCCGGGGCGCCCCCGAGACTCGTGTGCAGGATGCCGATATTGACTGCCCCCTCGATGACCGGGCGAAACCGTCCGAGGAGACTTTCCGGGGCGTGCGGCTGGGCAAAGCTCAGACCATGGATGACGACGGGAACATGGCCAGGCGCTCGATCTATGGCGATCGCCTCCGCCCGCCCGCCGAAGACCTTCACAGAATCCGGAAGCACCAATTCCTTGGTGATTTTTGACAGCGCATCGTGATTGCCGCGGACGATGAAGACCCGAATGCCGGCCTGGCTGAGGCGCCGAAGCTGCTCGGCCAGAAAGCGAGCGGTCTTCATGGAAGTCTGGTCGCCGTCGTAGAGATCACCGGCGATCAGCAGTGCGTCGACCTGCTCATCCAGACAAAGATCTATCACCCGGACGAAAGCACGTCGCGTCGCGTTACCGATCAGCGCGGCCAGATCGGAATGGCGCAGCGCGAGCGAGCGCAACGGTGAGTCAAGATGAATATCCGCAGCATGGACAAAGCGATACGTCACTGTCCCCCACCCCTATGTTTACATCACACGCGCGTGCGCCGGACCTTACGGGTTGGTCGATCGCCGTGGTATTGAAATAGCTGAGCGGGGCCGGTTACCCGCAATGATCACAGGCAGAATCATAGTCGCTCCGGGGGGATCGTAATGACTGCAGAGCCGATCGACGACGTCCTGGGCTGGGCAAAGAAGCTCTCGTCCTGGAAACAGGACGCATTGCGCCGGCTCGCGATCAGCAACGATCTCACGGATACGGACTTTGGTGAACTGCTTGCCATGGTCAAGATGGCCGCGGGCTTCAGTCTTGCGAGCCCTCCTCCTGGCGCGATCCCATTCGCCAAGGCCCATTTTGGAGGCGGAAAGCACCAGCCCATCATCCTGAAAGGGATCGCCAACATCGAGAACATCAACCGTCTGGTTCCGAAGGCAGCACTTACCTTCTGTCCGAAGGCCTTGACGATCGTGTATGGCCGCAACGGCAGCGGCAAGAGCGGTTTCGTGCGGATCCTGCGAACTGCGTGCCGCACGCGCGTCGAGAACCCCGCCAAGCTTAAAGTTCTGGCTGACGTGTATGGGGCGTCCTCCGGACCGCAGACCGCCGAGATCATCATCGACGCGGGCGACGGCGACACGCCAATTTCCTGGTCTCCCGGGAAAGCCGCCTCACCGCAGCTCATGCAGGTGGCGGTCTTCGACACAGCCTCGGCACAGCTCTATGTCGACGGCGGAAATCAGATTCGCTTTCTTCCCTTCGGGCTCGCTTTGCCGCATCGGCTGAATATCGTCTGTCTCGGCTTGAAGGACAAGTTGGAGGCGGAACGCGCAACCGAGGTCGGCGACAAGGTCAGCCTGACGACGATCGCCTTTGCACCCATACGCGATACGGGAGCACAACGGTTCGACAAGGCGCTGAGCAAGTCCACGACCAACGCTCAGATCGACGCGGCGGCGGCGTTCGCCGAGACTGATCAACTGCGTCTCGATGAAGTCACCGCCGTGCTGTCAGCCGGCGCAGCCGCAGCCGCTGACGTTACCGCGTTCGCCAGATGGGCCGACACCCTCGCGACCGAATGTGCGGCAGCCGGATCGGCGTTTACAGATGCGGCGCTGGAGCAGCTCACGGGTCTGCGCGCCACCGCCGTTGCAGGGCGCGAAGCTGCCACAGTCGCCGCCGACGCGTTGTTCACCGACGATCCGCTGCCTGGAGTCGGGAGCGACACCTGGCGGGCGCTCTGGGCAGCGGCCCGCGACTACTCCCTGAAGGAAGCCTATATAGGCAAGCCATTCCCTGTGGTGGTGGCGGATGCCGAACCTGCCGCGTGCGTGCTGTGTCAGCAGCCCCTCCTGCCCGACGGCGCGAGCCGCATGCAGCGTTTTCAAAAATATATGGACGACACCCTGGATACCGCCGCGACGAAGGCCGAGCAGGCGGTCGCCGAAGCGCTCGCCAATGTGAACGAGCTTGCCTGTCTCCGCGCCGCGGACTTCGCCGATCGGCTCGAACAGGTGCGAAAGCGCGATGCCGGGCTGGCTGATCTACTCGCAAGCTTCCAGGTAACCGCGGTCAAGCGCCGTGATCAGGCGATCGCGCGCCTGCACGGAGAACCATACGAGACCGTTCCCGCCATCGTCGTGCCGTCTGAGGAAGCAAAGGCGTTTGCGCTCAAGCTAAAGGCCGAGAAGGACGGGTTGGCGCAGGCGAGCAATGCCGAGGAGCGGGCCAAGCTCACAGCGGAGAAGGCCGAGCTCGAAGATCGGAAAACACTCACCGCCAACAAGTCGAAGCTTGTTACCCGGCGCGATCTACTGATGATCGACGACGCATATGGGAAGGCTCTCGCGGACGTCCAGACGAGAGGCATTACGCAGCGTGCAAACGAGCTCCTGGATACACATCTGACGACGGCCGTAGTCACGCAATTCGATGCGGAGCGCACGCGTTTCGACATCATGCATCTCAATGTCGGGCTCGCGCGCAAGAGCGGCCAGACCAAGGCGGAATTCGAGGTCAATCCGAAGACAAAATTGACCAAGGTGACGTCAGAAATACTCAGCGAAGGAGAGCAGCGCGCTTTGGCCTTGGCCGGCTTCCTGAC
This sequence comes from Rhizobiales bacterium 32-66-11, assembly GCA_002304505.1. GTDB lineage: Bacteria > Pseudomonadota > Alphaproteobacteria > Rhizobiales > Xanthobacteraceae > NCEH01. The sequence continues at coordinate 9,990 of NCEH01000094.1, forward strand.
CGAGGTCGCTCTCACCGACGGATCGGGTGCGATCGTGATCGACGACCCCGTGTCCTCGCTCGACCGTGATCGAAGCGTCAAGGTGGCGGAGCGTATCGCCGAGGAAGCGCTGAATCGGCAGGTGATCGTATTCACCCACGATATCGTCTTTTTCAACGAGCTCTGCCGGACAGCCGACGCGCAGGGAATCGAACCAGTCACGGTCGCGCTGTTCAGCGACAAAAGCGCGGCCGGCAAAATCGACGCAGCCGGCATGCCGTGGAAAGGGCTGAACGTCGCCAAGCGTCTCGGCCGAATCAAGAATGACGCTGCGCAACTGCCGAAGCTCCATACGACGAGCCCGGCCGACTACGAAGTTGCGGTAAAGAACCTGTATGGACGTCTTCGCGACACCTATGAGCGCGTGGTCGAGGAGATCATCTTCAGGGATATCGTCCGGCGCGGCGCCGATGTCATCCAGACCCAGCTGCTACGATATGTCTGCCTCTCCCATGCGCTCGCCATCCGCTTCCACGAGGGCATGACGCGCGCGAATACGTACAGCCATGACAACCCCGCGGCCGACACCGTCGCGGTACCCACTCCCGCCGAGTTCTCGAAGGATATCGAGGAGCTTGAGCTTCTGATCGCAGGTCTCAAAGCGGACAGCGACGCTGCCGAAGCAGCGCGTCCGCAGATGAAGCCTAAGAAATAATGCGGAGCGGGAGAGCGCATGGCGGCGACGGCCTGCTGCAGATCAGGCTGTGGCGGATCTGAGCCAGCGGCACCCGTGACGCGTCTACCGCTCCTCAGGCCAAGAGACCCTGGCACATGACGGTCAGCGGAATGACGGCGCGCGGCCGGCATTTGAATTCCGACTTGGAAGCCGCGATCTCCTTCGTTAAGCGCTCGGCCTCCCGCGTACTTCGCACGAAGACGGCCTGCGCCACGCTGGGAAGCGGGAAGTTGCCCTTGCAGCGCCACTCCCGCTCGTGGAGCCAGCTGATCCAGCCCTTCTTACTGACCTCAAGCCGGACCACGCGCCAGAGTTCGTTGCGGGGAATCTGCAGCTCTGCGGTTTCTGTGTCCGAAAGGTAGAGAACGGGACGGCAACCTTCACCGTAGGCGTAGCGTTTTGTTATCGCGATTCCGTACGGCTCGTAGCGTGGAGATTGGGGGTCGGAATTCTCCGGCGTGAGGACATACTTGAGCGACGCGAAGGGAACGTCCATGAAGCAGGCCGCCTTGTGCGGCCCCTTTATGAATCCTTTCTTGGAGCTGCTACCCCAGATCTCGCCAGTCTTTAGAATGTTGACGAGATTGTCATAGGCAGAGAATTCGTCTTCAGGCTTGGTATTCTTCGTCAAGTGAAGAAGATATGGCGTCAGGTCGGGGCGTGCATTGAATGGCAGCTCGTCGAAAGCGGGAAGCGGCATATCTGGGATCTTCTCTTCGCGGTTGGTGCGGACCATATTTGCAGCTCACGCCGGAGGTATTGATCCTCGCGGCTCACCCACAGCGCGAGCCAAATACGGATCAGCGGGAGAATTTCCCAGCGATGCTGTCTACGTTCGCTGTTGCGTTACGCCATTCAAGCTCATCCAGCCATTTTTCGGTCGCAAACCGATTGACCACGAACTGATAGCTGATCCATAGCCCGCCCCACTGCGGCAGAAGGTTTGTATTGAAAGTCGACGTGACAGACGAATACTTCAACGTGGGATCGCCGGACCACTCGCCCTTTTCACGATTTATTTCCTCCAGCTAGGCACGATGTTTCTCGGTCGCAGATTTCGAAACGATGAACTCCCCGCCCTGCATGAGGCCGACGACCTCGAAGATCCCCTTGCCAAAATGTCGGTACATCGGAATGTCGTCGTCTAACCCGGGGCGACCGATGACCAAGCCGCCCGGCCGCGCATCGAGCATGCGTCCCTGCTCGAGCTCGATGAAGAACTCTTCAAACGTGAGGCGATGGGGGGCCTGCGTCGCGCATCCCGGGCGCGTTGCGGAACTAAGCGGAATAGCGGCGCCACATGTCTGGCAATCCGTCTCCGATCCGATTTCAAGCCGAAACTCAGCCATCTCGCCCATCCGCTTTGACCATCCATCCCCCTCATTTCTGAGTCGGATCGGATCGCGAAGGCAATTTGAAGCTGCTGGCTACTGAACCAGGCGGCGAGGCAAACAGCGCAGGATAGTCGACCCAGAGCTTGGCGACCTGCACGAGTTGCTCTGTTTCCGTGCCCAAAAACTGATACTTCTTCACGATGTCGCTCATGAAACGCTTGCTCGACGGATGTCGCCCATCCCCGCCGTCAATCGGGTCAATGTCGACATAGAGGCGCTCCGGTCCCTTCTTCCCCTTCAGCATCTGGGCGTGGTTGGTATCGTCGTCGATCCACGTGTGGATCCTGTACCCCTTGTAGTCGATCACCATGCAAGACCTCTTCGGCGCGTTGGGTGGTGCTAGGTAGGCTGATTTCAGCTGAATTCGTCGTCCTCTGCGACGCCTGGCGCGAGCTCGACGTCTTCGTCCGAAGGCGGCATCGGAAAGTCGCCTGCCAACAGCTTTTCCTTGCTCAACAGCCCGGCATCCTCGAGCATCTCCATGTCGGGCAGGTCGCGCAGCGTGTCGAGCCCGAAATGCGCCAGAAACCCCTTCGTCGTGACATAGGTGTAGGGCGCGCCTGGCTGCGGGCTGCGCGGGCCGGCGGCGATGAAATCGACCGAACGCAGATAGCCGATCGTATCGCGACTGACCTGCTTGCCGATCATGTCTCCGAGTTCGGCGCGCGTCACCGGCTGGTGATAGGCGATGCAGGCGAGAACAAGCAGTTCCGCCTGTGAGAGCTGGATCGGCGCCGGCGTCGAGCCGAAGGCGGCGTGAATCGCTTCGGCGTAGCGCGGTCGCGAGCGCAGCTGCCAGCCGCCGGCGACCGAGACCAGATCGTAGGCGCGCCCACGCAAGGCCTCGCGTATGTCGTCGATGACGAGCTCGATGCTGCATCCGCGCCCGACCACGCGCGCAAGCACGTCGCGCTCGACCGGGCCGGGCGCGGCGAAGATCACCGCCTCGACCCGCGCAACCCATTCCCGCCAGCGCAACTCCGGCGGAAGCTCGGCGAGCTCGGTGTCGAGAACTCCCTCCGCGCGGCGTCGGCGTGCCATGGCTACAATCCGTAGAGCCGGAAGCTCGGCCGGCCGCTGAGCTCGCGTACCGCGTCGAGCCCGTGGAGACGCTCGAACAGCCGCCGCGTCGCCCAGCGCGACAGCGCCGGCGTCGTCAGCGATCCCGACACCGCATCGTCCTCGAGCAGAAGCCGGATCGCCTCCCCTGCCCCCTTCGTCCGCAACTTCGGCATGGCCGCCTCGAGCCGCCGAGCGCGAACGGCGATCTCGCTGGCGAGCCGGCAGGCCTCCGCCCCGCCCATCGCCGCCGCGACACAGGCCGCGCGCGCAAACCCCTCCTCTCCCGGCCGCGGGCGCCGGCGGCCCGGGCCGCCGCGCAGCACCGGCGCGTGGACCTGGGTCGCCAGGATCGGCACGGCGAAAGGCCAGCGCATGCGCGCGGCGAGGGCAAGATCGGCGCACCACCAGGCCAGGGTCTCTCCCTGCGGACCGATTGCCGCGACCTGTCCCGCGACGGCCGCGGCGACCAGCGGGGCCGGCCGGGTCGCGCGGGCCTGCTCCGCGACGACGTCGGGGATCGCGCCAAACCCGTCGTTCCAGGCGAGGCCCAGCAGGCCGACGATCGCGCGCAGCCCATCGCCGTCGATCGCCGGCGAGCGGGCGGCGAGCCGCCGCCACGCCGCCAGGATATTGCCGGCCGGCCCGGGATCGGCGCCGGCGGGACGCAGATGCCAGGCGTCTCGCAGCGCCGCCTCGTCCTCGTGATGGCCGAGCAGCCGCGCGGCGGCCGCCGCGGCGCGCAGGGCCATCCGCTGGCGCCAGGCGCCGGCCCAGGCGGGGTCGCTGCGCACGAGATTGTCCAACGAATTCAACGCCGCGCCGGCCATATAGGCGGCCTCGGCCGGATCCTCGACCGGCGCGCGCGGCAGCGCCCAGCCGGGGACGGCAGGGACATCGAAGGTAGCGGTCCGGGTCGAATCGAGCGCGGGCATCGTCCGGAAGGATAGATGCGATGTGCGGTTTACGCCATCATCTTCGCCATCTACCGCACCGCTTGTCGCTGAATAAAAACGTCCGATAATGTTGCATTATCGGACATATTGACAGAGGGCGCCAAACAGGGTAGAAATGACCTGAAAGGTAGAATATTCGGAACCCTTCCCATGTCTCT
>NCEH01000003.1 GCA_002304505.1 Rhizobiales bacterium 32-66-11
AAGCGATCAGTAATCCATGCCGCCGCCGGGCATCTGGGGCATGGCGGCCCCGCCCTTCTTGGGCACTTCGGCGATCAGCGCTTCCGTGGTGATGAGCAGCGAGGCCACCGAAGCGGCATCCTGGAGGGCGGTGCGCACGACCTTGGTGGGGTCGATGATGCCGGCCTTCACCATGTCGACGTATTCGCCGGTCTGGGCGTTGTAGCCGAAGGAATAATCCGGGTTTTCCAGGATCTTGCCGACCACGACCGAACCATCGTCGCCCGCGTTCTGGACGATCTGGCGGGCCGGGGTCTGGATCGCGCGGCGCACGATTTCGATGCCGGTCTTCTGGTCGGGATTCTCGACCTTGATGCCGGCCAGAACCGCGATGGAGCGCAGCAGCGCCACGCCGCCGCCGGGGACGATGCCTTCTTCCACCGCAGCGCGGGTGGCGTGCAGGGCGTCGTCGACGCGATCCTTCTTTTCCTTCACTTCCACTTCCGTGGAGCCGCCGACGCGGATCACCGCAACGCCACCGGCGAGCTTCGCCAGACGCTCCTGGAGCTTCTCGCGGTCATAGTCCGAGGTGGTCTCCTCGATCTGCGCCTTGATCTGCGCCACGCGGGCTTCGATGTCGGCCTTCTCGCCGGCGCCGTCCACGATGGTGGTGTTTTCCTTCTCGATCACGACCTTCTTGGCGCGGCCGAGCATGGAGAGATCAACGCTGTCGAGCTTGATGCCGAGGTCTTCCGAGATCGCCTGGCCGCCGGTCAGGATGGCGATATCCTGCAGCATGGCCTTGCGGCGATCGCCGAAGCCGGGCGCCTTCACGGCCGCGACCTTGAGGCCGCCGCGCAGCTTGTTCACCACCAGGGTGGCGAGGGCTTCGCCTTCCACGTCTTCGGCGATGATCACGAGCGGCTTGCCGGACTGAACGACGGCTTCGAGAACCGGCAGCAATTCCTGCAGGCCCGAGAGCTTCTTCTCGTTGATGAGGATATAGGGATCCTCGAACTCAACGCGCATCTTCTCGGCATTGGTGACGAAATAGGGCGAGAGATAGCCGCGGTCGAACTGCATGCCTTCGACGACATCGAGCTCGCTCAGCGCAGTCTTGGCTTCCTCGACCGTGATCACGCCTTCGTTGCCCACGCGCTCCATGGCCTCGGCCAGGAACTTGCCGACTTCGGCGTCGCCATTGGCGGAGATGGTGCCGACCTGGGCGATCTCGGCGTTCGAGGTCACCTTCTTGGACTTGGCGGCCAGATCCTTCACGATGGCGTCGACCGCAAGGTCGATGCCGCGCTTCAGATCCATCGGGTTCATGCCGGCGGCAACCGACTTGGCGCCTTCGCGGACGATCGCCTGGGCCAGCACGGTGGCGGTGGTGGTGCCGTCGCCGGCGAGATCATTGGTCTTGGAGGCGACTTCGCGCAGCAGCTGGGCGCCGAGGTTCTCGAACTTGTCTTCCAGTTCGATTTCCTTGGCGACGGTCACGCCGTCCTTGGTGATGCGCGGGGCGCCATAGGACTTTTCGATCACCACGTTGCGGCCCTTGGGACCGAGGGTGACCTTCACGGCGTTGGCGAGAATGTCGACGCCGCGCAGCAAGCGATCGCGCGCGTCAACGGAGAATTTTACTTCTTTGGCAGCCATGTGCCGTCTCCTGAATTTCGAGGAACGTAGAAAGGAAGGCGAACCGTCAGGCGATCACGCCGAGGATGTCGCTTTCCTTCATGATGAGCAGGTCCTGGCCGTCGATCTTCACCTCGGAGCCGGACCACTTGCCGAACAGCACGCGATCGCCGGCCTTCACGTCGAGGGCGACCACAGTGCCGCTTTCGTCACGCGCGCCAGGGCCCACGGAAACCACCTCGCCCTCCTGGGGCTTTTCCTTGGCGGTGTCGGGGATGATGATGCCGCCAGCAGTCTTCTGCTCCGCTTCGATGCGCTTCACGACCACGCGGTCATGTAAAGGGCGGAAACCCATTGGGAACCTCCGGTTCAATGTATGATCTTTTCACGGGCGCGGCATCACGGCCGCGGCCCAGCCTGATCTAGGAGGGGCTCCATCCCCTCGCAAGGGCAGACGCGCGGATTATTAGCACTCTTCGGTGGCGAGTGCTACGGGTCGTTCCGCCTGGCCCGCCCCGCTCAGCGCGGCGCCGCTTCAGAATGCGCGCACACCCGGTTGCGCCCGTCCTTCTTGGCCATGTAGAGCGCCGCGTCGGCACGCGCCAGCATGGCATCGAACGTCGCGTCGCCCGCGCGCACCGCGGCGATGCCGACGCTGATGGTGAGGCTGATCACATCGGCGCAGGGGGAGGAGACGCGCAGCTCCGAGATGCAGGCGCGGATTTGCTCGCAGCTGGTCGCGGCCGCCTCCGGGGAGCGTCCGGCGAACAGCAGGGCGAATTCTTCCCCGCCGGTGCGGGCGAACACCGCATTCGTGCCGATCGTGTCGGCCACGGCGCGGGCAACGCTCTGAAGCACCTCGTCGCCCGTGGCATGGCCGTGGCTGTCATTGATGCGCTTGAAATCATCCAGGTCCATGACCGCGACGCTCAACGCCGTCGCGTCGGCGCGGGCACGGGCGAAGGCTTCGCCCGCCAGTTCCAGAAACCGCCGGCGGTTCAGCGCCTGCGTCAGGTCGTCGGTGGTGGCGAGCTTGGAGAGGCGGCTTTCCAAGCGCCGGCTCAGCTCCATCTCTCGCAGCAGCTGGCGGTTCAGCCGGTAGAAGCGCTGCACCAGGAAAGCCGCGAGCGCCACCAGGGCCGCCGCCGCCCCGAGCGAGAGATAGAGCCAGCGCAGGCTCGGCTTCGGGGGCTCGAAGATGAAGCCGGCGAGGGGGAAATGCTGCGGCATCATGCCGGCGTCGGCGAACTGGTCGGCGATCCGGCGCCAGCGCGCCTCGCTCTGATAGCCGATGTCCACCACGTCGGCGACGATCAGCGGGCGCATGGCGTCGGCCTCGAATTCCAGGCGGCGGCGATCGAAGCCCGGCGCATAATCGCTCAGGATCAGCTCGATGATCTCCTGCTGGTGGTCGAGCGTATATTGCCAGCCGCGCAGGGAGGCATCGCGCACCGCCCGCGCAAGCTCCGGTCGATCCCTGGCGAGGCTCGACGTGGTGAACAGCGTGTCGCCATAGAAATCGATCCCCGCCTCGCGCGGATTGAAGGTCTGGTAGGGCACGCCGTTGCGCAGCAGGATGAACGGCTCGGTGGTGGTGTAGGCATTGATGGCGGCGATATCGCCCTGTGCCAGAACCAGCGGATCGCCGCCATACGGCAGGATCTGAAGCCCGCTCGGCCACAGGCCGAGCGCATGCAGATAGGCGAGCACCTCGGCGGAATGCTCCTCGATCATCACTTTCCTGCCGCGCAGGTCGGCCGGTCCGTTGATGCCGTCGCCGCGCCGCGCCAGCACCACGAACGGCGAGTGCTGGAAGATCGCGGCCAGCGCCACCAACGGGCGCCCTTCGGCGCGATCCACGATCAGCGAGGAATTGCCGACCCCGAACCTCGCCGCCCCGGACAGCACCGCCACAACCGGATCGATGGCGGGGCCGCCCTCGATCAAAGACACGTCCAGGCCCGCGTCCCGGTAGAAGCCCTTCGCAACCGCGGCGTAGAAGCCGGCGAACTGGAATTGATGGGACCATTTCAGCTGGATCCGCACCGGCTCCAGCCCGGACTGGCTCGCCGTCGACTGGGCATGCGTCGGCGAACAGGCGGTCAGGCAGATGAATGCGACAAAGCCGGCCAGGAGTGAAGCGCTGAAGCACACCGCAAAGGGGCGCGGCATTATTTTTATCCCACGCGATCTTGAAACGTTAACGCTGCCCCCGCGCGGCGTCCATGGAAACCGCGAAACCTTCGATCCTCCTTGTCAGCAGTCTCCAGCCTTCGCTGCTAACGCCTTGAATTTGAACCGGTATACCAAAATTTAGTCTGGCTCGCGCAAGGTAGAGAGCCGACAATCCTTTTGCCCATGATCGATTGGCGCACCGCACGGAGGTGTCAAAGATGGTTTGCGAGGGTTTTGCGAAACAGATGGCCGGCTACGGCTTGGCCACCGCCCATATTCTCTATCGCATGCCGGATCACCCGGCGTTCTTGCAGAGCTTCATCTGGCAGCAATATGATTTGTGCCCGAAATTTCCCGAGCTGATGAAATTCCTGGAATTCTGGGACCGCGACCTGGACGGCAAGCTGCATTCGGTGGAAGTGACCCACCAGCAATTGATCAAGCCCGCGGAGCTGCGCACGGTCAGCGGGATGTTCGTGTTGCACTAAGCGACAGCTTGCCCTGAGCGAGCGCGCGGCGGAACGATCCACGGGAGCATGGCCGACAGGCGGGCGGATTGCAGCTTATGCCCTGACAGCGCCGCTTTCCCGGTGCTAAGAGGAAGGCCTGAAGGACCAGAGGCCCCCGTGGATCATCGCACACCGCGCACGTCTGAGCTGCTCGCCGCCGTACTCTCCGCCCAGGAAGGAGAGCGTGTCGCCATCGGCGATCTGATCAATGCGCTGCGCAACCGCGCCTTCGGCATCACCTTCCTGCTGTTCGGCATACCCAATTGCATTCCCATGCCGCCGGGCATTCCGGTCATCTGCGGCATCGTGCTCGGTCTCATCGGGCTGCAGATGGCCATGGGCCGGCAGGAATTGTGGCTGCCGGACCGCGTTGCCCGCCAGACCTTCTCGCGCAGCATGCTGGAGGCCATCGTTACCCGGTCGCGCCCGACCATCGAATGGTTCGAGCGCTGGTCGCGCCCGCGCCTGGCCCAATTCGCCGGCCCCACGGCCCGCCGGGTGGTGGGCGCCGTGGTGGTGCTGCTCGGCTTCATCCTGCTGCTGCCGATTCCCTTCCTCGGCAATCTGCCGCCGGGCTTTGCCGTGTGCATCTTCGGCCTTGGCTTGGTGGAGCGCGACGGGGCGGTGATCCTCGCCGGCTTCTTCGCCACCGTGCTCGGCATTCTCATCACCGCCGGCATGAGCTGGGCCATCTGGCAGGGCGCCGTCGCCATCTTCTGAGCGACCGTTTGATGGTTTCCCTTCCGGCCAATCCGAATTAGGAAGGCGCTCCCGCCGCACGGATCGCGGCGCATGTGGGTTTCATGCGCGTAGACGCCTTTGATTTCGAACTGCCGCCCGAGCTGATCGCGCTCCGCCCCGCCGAGCCGCGCGCCGCCGCGCGCCTGCTGGTGGTGCGGCCGGGCGATGCGCCGGAGCTGGAAGACGCCCATATCGCCGACCTGCCGCGTTTCCTGCGGCCGGGCGATGCCCTGGTGATCAACGACACCAAGGTCATCCCCGCCCGCCTCGACGGCACCCGCACCCGCGAGGGTGGCTCGACCGTGCGCATTGAGGCGACCTTGGTGAAGCGCCTTTCGCCCGAAAGCTGGCGCGCCTTCGTGCGTCCCGCCAAGCGCCTCGCGCCGGGAGATCGGGTGCGGTTCGGCGGTGCGGGCGAGACTTGCGCCCTCGGCACGCTGGATGCCACCGTCCTTGCCAAGGGTGAGGACGGCGCCGTGGATTTCGCCTTCGATCTTTCCGGCGCGGCGCTCGATGCCGCCATCGACGCGGTCGGCCACATGCCCCTGCCGCCTTATATCGCCGCCCGCCGGCCGGAAGATGCGCAGGACCGCACCGACTACCAGCCGATTTTCGCGCAGGTGGAAGGCTCGGTCGCCGCGCCCACGGCGAGCCTGCATTTCACGCCCGCGCTGATGGACGAAATCCGCGCCGCCGGCGCCAGCTTCCATAAGGTGACGCTGCATGTGGGGCCGGGCACCTTCCTGCCGGTGAAGGCGGACGACACCTCCGGCCATCGCATGCACGCCGAATGGGGTGAGGTGAGCGAAGAGACCGCCGCCGCCCTGAATGCCGTGCGCGCAACGGGCGGGCGGATCATCACGGTGGGCTCCACAGCGACCCGCCTGATCGAAAGCGCGGCCGCGCCCGACGGAACGCTCAGCGCCTATCGCGGCGAGACCGACATCTTCATCACGCCCGGTTATGCGTTCCGCGCCGTGGACGCGATGCTGACGAACTTCCACCTGCCGCGCTCGACTTTGGTGATGCTGGTGGCCGCCTTGATCGGCCATGATCTCCAGAAGCGCGCCTATGCCCATGCCATCGCGGCCGGCTATCGCTTCTATTCCTATGGCGATGCCTGCCTGCTTCTGCCCGAGCGCTCACCCTCATGACCGACGCCTTTTCCTTCGCCCTCCATGCCAAAGACGGCGCCGCGCGCACGGGCGAAATCTCGACCCCGCGCGGAAACATCCGCACGCCCGCCTTCATGCCGGTGGGCACGGCGGCGACCGTGAAGGGCGTCTATCCCGAACAGGTGCGCGCCACCGGCGCCGATATCCTTTTGGGCAACACCTATCATCTGATGCTGCGCCCCGGCGCCGAGCGGATCGCCCGGCTCGGCGGGCTGCATCATTTCATGCGCTGGGAGCGGCCGATCCTCACCGATTCCGGTGGTTTCCAGGTCATGTCGCTCTCCGCCTTGCGCAAACTGAGCGAGGACGGTGTGACTTTCCGGTCGCACATAGACGGGGCGGTGCACGAGCTGACGCCGGAACGGGCGGTGGAGATCCAGGGCCTGCTCGGCTCCGACATCCAGATGCAGCTGGACGAATGCGTGCGCCTGCCGTGCGAGGATGCCGAAGCCGAGCGCGCCATGCGCCTGTCCCTGCGCTGGGCGGAGCGCTCCAAGCGCGCGTTCGAGGCGCAGCCCAAGGGGCGGGCGCTGTTCGGCATCGTCCAGGGCGGGGCTGTCGAGAGCCTGCGCATCGAATCCGCGCGCGCCTTGGCGGACATGGATTTCCCCGGCTATTCCATCGGCGGCCTCGCGGTGGGCGAGCCGCAGGACGTGATGCTGCGCATGATCGAGACGGTGGAGCCGCATTTGCCGTCCACCAAGCCGCGCTATCTCATGGGGGTGGGCACACCCGACGATCTGTTGGAGGCGGTGGCACGCGGCATCGACATGTTCGACTGCGTCATGCCCACCCGCTCGGGCCGCCACGCGCTCGCTTTCACCCGCTTCGGCAAGATCAATCTGAAGAATGCCCGCCACGCAGAAGACCCGCGTCCACTGGACGAGGAGAGCGATTGCCCGGCGCTGAGGGATTATTCGCGCGCCTATCTCCACCATCTCATCCGCTGCGGCGAGATGCTGGGCCCCATGCTGCTGACCTGGGCGAACCTGCATTATTACCAGGACCTGATGGCCGGCATGCGCGCCGCCATCGCCGAAGGACGGTTCGAGGAGTTCCGGGCGCAGACCAAGGCCGGATGGGCGGCGGGCGATATTCCCGAGCGGGGCTGAGGGCGCCGGATTCATCCGCGCCGAACATTCGGCCGAAAAGGCGGTGCCATCGGCCGCAGAGGCGCGGTGAAGCGCCAGTAAACCGCTCTTCGTCCGCGCTAAGCCATTGTTTCACGTGAAACATTTTGCGAAAGATCGGCCTCGGAACGCCCTTCTTCCAGGGGCGTATCCATCGCCTGTCGCACCCGCGCCAGGGCTGCGGGATCCAGCGCATCGGTCCGCGCCCCGCCGCAGAGCGCGCCGCGAAAGCCGAGATAATCCGGGCAAAGCGCCTTGAGCGCGGCGATATCACCGAGCCGCAGCGATCCCGCAAGCCCGGTGAGCAGGCCGAGTGCGCGGGCCTTTGCCACGAAATCCTGCAGGCGGGGCAGGGGCAGATGGTCCCTGAGCCGGCCTGTGCCCTTGTCCGCCGTATCCAGCATAACCCCATGGAATCCAGCGGCTTCCAGGGCCGGCAGAAGGGAAAAATCCGGCGCCCGGTCGGCGAACAGAACTGCGATCAGCCGATACTCCCGCGCCAGCGGGTCCAGCGCGCGGAGGCAGTTGGACAGGCTGACGCCGGGTTGCGGGAAGAAGCCGATCTTCACCAGCGGCACCCCGGTCGCCCCCACCCGGCGCACCGCCTGCGCCAGCACCTCCGGCACCGGCGGATGGTCGCCCACGGTGGCGCTCAATAGCGGACGGCCCTCCGGCAGGGCCTGCCAGCGCACCATCGCCGCCTGAAGATCAGCAACCGCCCAAGCCCCAAGGGCACCGCGCGCGGGGTCTTTCAGGTCCACGATATCGGCGCCGCCGGCAAGCGCGCAGTCCATCTCGGCACGGGTGGCGACACTCGCCAGAAGGCCGGGGGCAGAAGGAAGAGCAGCGGGAAGGGCGGTCATCGCGCCGCCTCGCGCCCCGGTGTCCCGGCGCGAAAATCGGCCACCGCCTCGCACAGCCAACGCCAGGCCTCGTGCTCCTGCGGCCCGCCGGTTTTCTCAATCGCGATGGACAGATAGGCCATTTCCCGGTCCAATTTTTCGGCCTCCAGCAAGGCAAGGCGCGAGACCAGGACCGCCCCTTCCACCACCGCCGCCACCGCCCGGTTGAGGCCGCAAAAGGTTCCGGCGGCGGCGCGATGCACCACCTGGCAGGTGAGGCGCGGGCGCTGGGGATCGTCAACCACCTCGGTCACCTCGAATTCCTCATAAGCGAGGGTCTGCGCCAGCCGTACGCCGGAAACCACATCCGCCGGGACAATCGGCCAATCGCGCTTTCGCCCGGTGACGCAGCCGGCGAAAATCCGCGCCTCATCCGTGAGATTGATCACCCCCGCGCGGCGCGCCAGCAGATTGTCCAGCGTGCGCGAGGGGCGAAACGGCAGCAGCAGATAGCCGCCTTCGATCAAAGTCGCCCCCATGGGCGCCACATGCGGTTCGCCTTCCGCCGACAGGGTGGTGAGGATGGTTTCGCGGATCATGCCTCGTCGTCCCGGACCGGCCGGCCCTTACCGCCAAGCGTTGTGCCGCGCTCCTTGAAGGCGAGCCGGTGCGCCTCTTCCGCGCTGGCGGCGGTCTCGCCGATGACGCCCCATTTCAGCGCTTCGTCCTGGGCATAGCGCTTGCCCAGCATGAAGGCGATCTCCGCCCGCGCCGTCTCCACCCCGAGATAGAAGGCGTGGGCGCCGTCGTCCTCCACCTTCAGATGGGGGAACAGGCCATAGGGATCATCAGCCACATGATGGCCGTCGCGGTTGTAGGCGTGGATGCCCTGGTCGGTGACGGCGATGCGGAAATTGCGGTCGCGCACCTCGCCCGCGAGCCGTTCCACCTCCTCGCGCGAGGCGCTGAAAGGCTTGCGGTCGCGCAGCGCCATCAGCCCGCCGCCGAACCCTTGGGGCAAAGCGCCGGCTTCGCGGGCGGCGAAGAATTCCCGCCGTGCCCGGTCGAACTCGCGCACCGCCGTGCGGCAATGGGGGCTCACCTGTACCGCCAGAACGGCGCCGATATGCAGTTCGGAAATCACGCCCATGAGGATGGCATTGATGCCGGTGGTGTCGGCGTCCGTCAGCTCGGTCAGATTGCCGATGCCCATGAGGATCGGCACCTCCGGCATGCGGCGGCGCAATTCGGCATAGCGCACCAGGGAGGCGGTGAAGCCGAAATGGATCGGGTCGAGGATGGGGTCGGCGAGGAAGTCCCGCCCCTTGGCGCGGCAGGCTTCGACGGCGCGGATGAGCGATTCGAGGTCGCCGGGCTTCGCCGGGACCAGCACCGGAACCGCCGGGCCCTCGTCGACGATGGCGAGCGTCTCTTCGTTGAGACTCAACAGATAATCGGCGCCGGCGCGGGTGGCGCGGGACAGCTCCTGCGGGTCGAAGGAATCCACGCTCACCTTCATGCCGTCCCCGTGCAGGGCGGCGATGAAGGCTTCGAGATGGGGAAAGGCCTGGTCCGGCAGGCTGCCGAGGTCGATCACATCGGCCCCGTCGGCCGTCAGCGCCCGCGCCCGCGCCAAGACCTCGTCCACGGTGAGCTTCGTCGCATCCACGATCTCGGCGAAAATGGTGACGTCGTGCCGGGTCAGGTCCGCCGGCCCGCCGCCCTTGCCGAAGAAATCGGGAATGTCCGCCGCCTCGTCCGGCCCGCGCAGGAAGGGCACGCCGAAGCGGGAGGTGAGGCGGTCCAGATCGCCCCGGAACCGGCCGGGCATCACCACCCGATCCGCGCCCTCTGGAAGGACAAAGCGGCGCTCGACGATGTCCGCCGTCATGAGCGCCGCGACCTTCACCCCGATATTGACCACCACCGGCTCCAGGAACGCGTCGGCAATCTCCTCCGCCGCCTTGGCGACGCGCGGTTGCGCCAGCGAGCCGGTGAGGAGGACCACGCGCTCGGCCATTCCTAGCGGGCCGGCTCGGAGACGCGCGCGTCGAGCTCGGCCTTGCGGGCGGCGATGGCGGCCTTCAGCTCGGCCAGGGATTCGGCCACCGTGGTCGCCTCGAAGTCCTTCAGCTTGCGCGTGTTTTCAAGATCGATCTTGCGCGGAAAGACCGGCACCGGCCCGCTCGGCGCCATGGTGATCAGCTCCGGAGCGGTATCGCAGGCGAACACGATGCCCGGCACCCGGCACTTGCCGGCCTGGGCGAAGCAATTGGTCACCAGCGTGTCGGAAATGCCATAGACGCATTTCGCCACCGTATTGGACGAGGCCGGCGCCACCACCAGCGTGTGGTACTTGCCCTCGTAGAACATGCCCACGGGTGCGGAACTGGCGGTGGTGTCGCGGAACACATGGGTGTTGGCGGGCAGGGGGCTCTTGTCCTGCTTGTACATGCGCAGCACCTCTTCCGCCGCCGCCGAGACGAACAGGTCCACATCGCCGAGCGTGTGGATCAGCTCCAGGCTCTCGGTGAAGAAATGCCCGGAGCCGGAAAGCGCCCAGGCCCAGCGGGGATAAGCACCCTTGCTCATGCAGCGCTCGCGGTTCGAGAAGAGGGAAAGAGCTCGTCGAGCGCCGACGCATCGTCGGCGGCCGCGAGGCGAATGATACCGCGAAAGCGCGCGGCGAAGGCGGGAAAGGCGTAATCCACCAGGCCGCGCGCGCTCCAATCGGCGGGGCCGTCATCCCGGACGGGATCGCGAACCAATGCACCAGGGGCCTTCACGAGCGTCAGCCGCGGCGCCGCGAGACGCGTCGCGAGCCAGCAGGCCAGGCTGTCCGAGGTGACATCCCAGCTCTCGTCGATGTCGGCGGCGCCGAGCAGCAGGTGCGCGGGAAACCAAAGCGCGGCGTGGCCGCAGGCGGTCTCGATCTCGTCCAGGGTGCGGCAGGGCACCAAGGAGGGGGCGCAATCGGCGAGGGCATGGGCCATCTGTTCCATGGCCAGGATCGCCATGGCATGGCATGCGCGATCGGAGAGGGCGAGGGGATCTTGCGCCGCACGGACGGTATCGGCGAAGCGCCCCCCGCCAGGCACGATCACCACGCCGGGCGTGTCGGCGAGCCGGCACGCCAGCGACCTGATGTCGCCACAGCGCTCCAGGCTGCCGCCAAGCTTGACCACGTGAATCGCCATGGCAAACCCTTGGGCCTTCCCGCGAGAATCCTACAAAGCGTTATGTTAGCCGAGCCCATTGTCCCCTCCAAGGGTCGCGGGTTGCGCTGCAATATTGACTGACCAACGGTCACCCGCGCGCAAATGGCCAATTGGAATGCTTCCAGCGCGGTTCTTATGTCGCGGCGGCGGAGTCCGGTCCTGCGCCGGCCGTTCCTCTTGTCGCACTCTCTCCGCGCCGGTGCCGCCTTTGCTCGAAATTGCCTTAGGGAAAACATCATGCCTCGTCTTTTGCTCTCGGCCCTGGCCGCTCTTGCCGTTTCCACCACGCTGGCTCACGCCGATCCGGACCTCGCCAAGGGCGAGCAATCGTTTCGCAAGTGCATGGCCTGCCACATGATCGGACCGGACGCCAAGGTGAAGGTCGGCCCGCCGCTGAACGGCATCGTCGGCCGCAAATGGGGCGCCTATCCGGACTATGCTTATTCCGACGACATCAAGGCCGGCGCCGCGGCCGGCAAGGTCTGGGACGAAGCTACGCTCAACGCCTATCTCGCCAATCCCAAGGCGATCGCCCCCAAGGGCAAGATGGCCTTTTTCGGCATCAAGCCGGAAGGCGAGCGCGCCGATCTGATCGCCTATCTCAAGCAGTTCAACGCCGAGGGCGTGAAGCAATAATTCCCTTGGGCCGACCGGCTTGTTTTCTCGCCCGGGCCATGGTGTGGCTTGGGCGGGAGGGACCTTCATGTCCGATCATTCGTCGCGCCTCCAGCGCGTGTTCGTGGACGAGGATCTGAGCGAGGGCGCGCAGATCCTGCTGGCGGCGGAGCAGGCCCATTATGTGGCCAATGTGTTGCGCATGCAGGTGGGCGGCAGCTTGCTGCTGTTCAACGGGCGGGACGGCGAATGGCTCGCGCACCGGATCGAGGGGCACAAGCGCGAGGTGCGCTTCGCCGTAGAACGTCAGTTGCGATCCCAGCCGCCCACAATCGACCTAGAATATGCCTTCGCGCCGCTGAAGCACGCGCGGCTGGATTATATGATCCAGAAGGCGGTGGAGATGGGCGCGGGGCAGCTGACCCCGGTCATTACCCGCTATACCCAGGTGACGCGGGTCAATACCGAGCGCATGCGGGCCAATGCGGTGGAAGCCGCCGAGCAATGCGGCATTCTCGCCCTGCCGGCGGTGCGCGAACCGCTCGCCCTCGACAAATGGCTTGCCGCATTGCCAGCTGAGCGGGTGCTGGTGTTCTGCGATGAAAGCGCGGCGCTCAGCGATCCCATTGCCGCGCTGAAGACGGCCGCATCTGGTCCCATGAGCGTGCTGATCGGCCCGGAGGGGGGATTCGCTTCCGAGGAACGGCGCATGCTGCATGCCCACCCCGGCGTGGTGGTGCTCTCGCTCGGCCCGCGCATCCTGCGCGCCGACACAGCTGCGGTCGCCGCGCTCACCCTCGCCCAGGCGGCGCGGGGCGATTTGGCCGGTGCCGGCCCGGTCTGATGCCGCACCGGGAAACGGTGCCTGCCACCGTCGAAAGACGCGAGAAACGCACATGCGGGGATTTTGTTCCGTGCGTCTCGTCCTTTTAATTTCTCTCGCTTTAACGCATTCAGGGTGCGGCGTAATTTTATTTGGAAATATTCATAAATAAGGGGAATTATTCAACGCGCGCCGTCCGTCGCATTTACGTCCAATTTTTCTTCACTCTCTCCGAAACCGAATCCCCATTGCTGCGTTATAGGCTCACGTTGGGGTGACGTGCGGAGGGAACACCAATGTCGGAAGAATATCGATTCGGAATCGAGGAAGAATTCTTCGTTGTCGATGCCGAGTCCAAGGCCATTCAAAGGCGCATGCCGTCGCGGTTTTTCGAGGATCTGTCGCACCATCTGGGCAGCGCCGTCACGGTGGAACTGCTGCAATCGCAGCTGGAGATGGCCACCAGCCCCGCCACACAGGCCGGCAGCGCCCTCGACGAACTCCGGGAATTGCGGGGAAAGGCGGCGCAGGTCGCCGGCGAGCACGGGCTCAGCTTCATCGCCGCTGGAACCCATCCCACCGCCACCTGGGAGGGCGTGCGCCATACCGAGGCCAATCGCTACAACGGCATGATGCACGATCTGCAAATGCTGGGAGAGCGCAACATGGTGTGCGGCCTGCACGTGCATGTGGAACTGCCGCACACCGACCAGCGGGTGGACGTGATGCGCCGCATCCTGCCCTATATTCCCCATTTCATCGCGCTCGCCACCTCGTCGCCCTTCTGGGGCTCGAAACAGACCGGGCTGATGGGCTATCGCCTTGCCGCCTATGATGAATTGCCGCGAACGGGGCTGCCGGAGCTGTTCGAGGACAGTGCCGACTACCAGGCCTATGTGGACGCCATGGTGGAAGCGCGCGCGATCACTGATTCGAGCTATGTGTGGTGGGCGATCCGTCCCTCCGCCAAGCATCCCACCCTGGAATTGCGGGCGCCGGACAGCTGCACGCGCATTCAGGATACGGTCGCCATCGCGGCTCTCTACCGGTCCCTGGTGCGCTATCTCGTGCGCCATCCCGAGCATAATGCCAAGATCGGCGCGGTGGACCGGGCGATCGCCAACGAGAACAAATGGCGCGCCCAGCGCTATGGCATCCACGGCTCGTTCGTGAATCTCGCGGAACGCCGCGCGGTGCCGGTCACGGATGCGGTGGAATCACTGATCGTCTTGGTCGGGGAAGATGCGGACGCCCTCGGGGCGCTCGATGCGCTCCTGCACCTGCGGACCATTTCCCTCGCCGGAACCAGCGCGGACATGCAATTGGCGGTGTTCCAGGAAGCGCACCATCGCACGGGAAATCGCGGCGAAGCCCTGAATGCGGTGAAGACCTGGCTTGCCCACGCGACCCTGCAATGAGCATCGGCGAGAAAGGGCCCCTCGGAAGGGGCCCTCTTGGGGACTCACGCCACGAATGGAACCACGGTCTGCTGCTGCTCACCCAGGCCCTGGATGCCGACCCGCATCACGTCGCCGGCCTTGAGATAGCGCGGCGGCTTCATGCCGAGGCCGACGCCGGGCGGCGTGCCGGTGGTGATGATGTCGCCGGGGTCGAGCACCATGAACTGGCTGATGTAGGACACCAGATAGGCCGGATCGAAGATCATGGTGCGGGTCGAGCCGTTCTGGACCTTCTCGCCGTTCACTTCCAGCCACATGGCGAGATCGGACGTGTCGCTCATTTCGTCGCAGGTGACGAGATAGGGACCGATGGGACCGAAGGTTTCGCTTCCCTTGCCCTTGGTCCATTGGCCGCCGCGCTCGATCTGAAACCCGCGCTCGGACACGTCGTTGCACACGGCATAGCCGGCCACATGCTTCAAGGCATCCTGCTTTTCCACGTAGCGGGCGCGGGCGCCAATGACGATCAGCAGCTCCACTTCCCAATCCAGCTTGGTGGAGCCCTTGGGAATCATCACATCGTCATTCGGGCCGACGACACAATTAGGCGCCTTGTTGAACAGCACCGGCTCCGCGGGAATGGGGTTGCCGGTCTCTTCTGCATGGTCGGCGAAATTCAGACCGACCGCGACAAAGTTTCCCGGCCGCGCAACGCAGGATCCGAGGCGCACGCCGTCGGGCGCGAGGGGGAAGGCCTGGGGGTCGGCGGCGCGAATCCGGGCCAGTCCCTCGGGAGTCAGAACATCGCCCGAAATGTCCTGAACTAGGGACGAAATGTCCCGAATCTTGCCTGTTGAATCGATTAAACCAGGCTTTTCTCGCCCTTTTTCCCCGAAGCGAACGAGCTTCATCGGACCTCTCCCTGAGCTGAGTGATGATGCGGATACGGAACCGATCCACTACCGCGCAAGCTGGCGCGCGGAAGCCATTTGGTCAATGCTTGGGAGGCTGGATCGTGCCGATTCGCAATCCATTCTGCTTTCCGTAAGGGGGTAGGGAAGGGTTGCCGGCTGATTATATTGCTATGCAGTAAAATGCGAGAAGTTGTTCGCAGTGGCGTCATAAAAAGGATACACGACTCCGGCTAAGTCCGTCACACTGCTCTCAGGGAGCAATTTTCCGCAGAGGCCATGCCGTGAGCGACAGCCCTGAAGCGCGCAGGTACAGAGCTTTATTCATCTCCGACGTCCACCTCGGGACCAAGGGATGTCAGGCCGACCTACTTCTCGATTTCCTGAAATTCCACGACGCGGATACGGTTTATCTGGTCGGCGACATTGTGGACGGCTGGCGGCTGCGCAGCTCCTGGTATTGGCCGCAGAAGCACAATGACGTGGTGCAGAAGCTGCTGCGCAAGGGCCGCAAGGGCACGCGCATGGTGTACCTGCCCGGGAATCACGACGAATTCCTGCGCGATTATTACGGCACCCATTTCGGCGGCATCGAGGTGGTTGAAACCGCCATCCACGAGGCGGCCGATGGCAAGCGCTATCTGGTGATCCACGGGGACGTGTTCGACGTGGTGGTGCGCCACGCCAAATGGCTCGCTTTTCTCGGCGACGGCGCCTATACGCTCGCGCTCGCGATCAACACCTATGTGAACCTGGCCCGCCGCAAGCTTGGCCTTACCTATTGGTCGCTCAGCCAATGGGCGAAGCTGAAGGTGAAGAATGCGGTGAATTACATCGGCAAGTTCGAAGAAGCGGTTGCCGACGAGGCCAAGCGGCATAAGGTGGACGGCGTGATCTGCGGCCATATCCACCATGCGGTCATCCATGACCAGTTCGGCGTGCGGTACGTGAATTGCGGGGACTGGGTCGAAAGCTGCACCGCGATCGCGGAGCATGAAGACGGGCACATGGAAATCATTTCCTGGACACGTCGCCTTGAGGCGGAAGCTGAATCCGAAGTCGAGGGGGCGCGCGCGGCGGCCTGATGCGGGTACTTGTCGCCACGGATGCCTGGCACCCCCAGATCAATGGGGTTGTCCGTTCGCTTGAACACACCGCCCGAGAGGCCGAAGCGCTCGGCGCGGAGATGATGTTCCTGAGCCCCCAAGGGTTCAAAACCGTTCCTCTCCCCACCTATCAGGAAATTCGCCTGGCGCTCGCAACGCCCCGCATGATCATGCGGCGGATCGAGGCGATGCGGCCGGACTTCGTCCACGTGGCCACCGAAGGGCCGATCGGCATGCTGGTGCGGCGCGCCTGCATCGCCAGCAAGCGCACCTTCACCACCAGCTATCACACCAAGTTTCCCGAATATCTCTCCGCCCGCGCGCCGGTGCCGGAGCGCCTGACCTATGCCTGGCTGCGCAGCTTCCACAATGCCGGCGGCGGCGTCATGGTCTCAACCGCCACGCTGGAGCGGGAACTGGATGCGCGCGGCTTCAAGCGCCTGATGCGCTGGTCGCGCGGCGTCGACGCGGACATGTTCCGGCCGCGCCCGGAAGTGGATCTCAAGCTGCCTAAGCCGATCTTCCTGTTCGTCGGCCGGGTCGCGGTGGAAAAGAATATCGAGGCGTTCCTCGCCCTGGACCTGCCCGGCTCCAAGGTGGTGGTGGGCGGCGGGCCGGCGCTGAACAGCCTGCGCGAGCGCTATCCCGAGAGCCATTTCCTCGGCCCGCTGGAAGGCGAGGATCTCGCGCGGGTCTATTCCGGCAGCGATGTCTTCGTCTTCCCGAGCCGCACCGACACGTTCGGGATCGTGTTGCTGGAGGCCCTGGCGAGCGGCCTGCCGGTCGCCGCCTATCCCGTGACCGGGCCGAAGGATGTGCTGGAAGACGCGACCGAGCCTGTCGGCGTGCTGGATGAGGATCTGCGCAACGCGTGCCTGAAGGCGCTGGAGCTGTCGCCGGTGGCCGCGCGGGAATTCGCGCTGCGCCATACCTGGCGCGAATGCGCCCGCCAGTTTCTCGACAATGTGCTGATCGCGCACGATTTTGGGCCGGTGGCCCGGCGCTTCCGCTTGCTGCGCAGGACGCGTATCGTCTCCTCCGCATGAATATGATTCCCCATCTCCCCACCGCAGCGGATGTCGATGCCGCGGCGGTTCGCTTGGCCGGCGTTGCCGTGCGCACGCCGCTGGTGTTTTCCCCGGTGCTCAGCGAGCTGACCGGCGGGCGCATCTTCGTGAAGCCCGAGACGCTCCAGCGCACCGGCTCCTTCAAGTTCCGCGGCGCCTATAACCGCATGTCGCAGATTCCGGTGGAGCTGCGGGCGGCCGGGGTGGTGGCCTGCTCCTCCGGCAATCATGCCCAGGGTGTTGCTGCCGCGGCGAAGCTGCTCGGCATGCCGGCCGTGATCGTGATGCCGACGGACGCCCCCGCCTTGAAGCGCGAACGCACGATCGCCCTTGGGGCACAGGTGGTGGATTACGATCGCGCCACTGACGATCGCGACGCCATCGCCAATGCGATCGCCGCCGAACGGGGCGCGATCTTCGTGCCGCCTTATGACGATCCGGACATCATCGCCGGCCAGGGCACGACTGGGCTCGAAATCGTGGCCGATCTCGCGGCCCAGGGCCTGGCGCCGGATATCGTCAGCGCCAATGCCTCCGGCGGCGGGCTGATGGCGGGCATCGCGCTCGCGGTGAAGGCGCGGGTGCCGGACGCCCGCATCATTGTCGCCGAACCGGCCCTGTTCGACGACCATGCGCGCTCGTTCAAGTCCGGTGTGCGGGAGCGCAACGCGAGCGCCACCGGCTCCTTTTGCGACGCGCTGCTGGCGCCGATGCCCGGCGCGCTCACGTTCGAGATTACCCGCACGCTGTCCGGGGAAGCGGTTTCGGCCACCGATGCGGAAGTCGCGCGGGCCGTTGCCTTCGCGTTCCGCGAGCTGAAGCTGGTGGTAGAGCCCGGCGGCGCGGTGGCGCTCGCAGCGCTCCTCGAAGGCCGCTATGACGCGCGTGGCAAGGTGGTCGCCATCGTGCTGTCGGGCGGCAATGTGGACGTGGCGACGTTCCTGGCCTGCCTGCAAGCCTGATCCGGACATTGAACGGTCCCGGCGCGCGGGCCGGCTTGCGCCCGCGACCACCATCCCGCACTAGCCCGATGATGACGCCCGTGGGAGATCCGGATGACCAAAGGCGAGGGGGACGCGCGGCCGGTTCAGCTGACCTTGGCCTGCTCCTTCGGCGCCCTCTATTTTTCCCTCGGCATCTATATGCCGTTTTTTTCGCTCTGGCTCATCGCCCGGGGGTTGGATCCCGATGAAATCGGCGTGGCCCTGGCCGTGCCGCTGGTCACGCGCCTGATCGCGACGCCGGTGCTCGGGCTGCTCACGGACCGGCTGGGGCGACCCAAGGCGATCCTGATGTGGCTCGCCCTCGCGTCGAGCCTCATGATGGGTGCGCTCGCCTTCAGTCACGGCACCCTGGCCATTTACGTGGTGCTCGGGATTACGGCCATGGCCTGGAACCCGTCCTTCTCGCTGCTGGATGCCTATGCGACCCGGCAGGCCCGGCGCGGGGCCGTGGATTATGGCCGCAGCCGCCTCTGGGGCTCGGCCGCCTTCGTCTGCGCCAATCTGCTGGGCGGGGTGCTGGTGGCGCAGGCCGGCGCGGGCATCGTGGTGCTGCTGATGATCGCCGGGCAGGTCGCCTTGTTCGCCGGCACTTTGGCGTTGCCGGAATTGAAGCGTCCGCCGGAAGCGGCGGCCTTGGGCCTGTCGCGCTTGCGGGTGCCGCCGGTCCTGATTGCCGGCATCGCTGCCGCGGCCCTGGTTCAGGCGAGCCATGCGACGCTTTATGCCTTCGGCTCCCTGCATTGGGCGGCCACCGGCATTTCGCTGACCGTCATCGGCGCTCTGTGGGCGATCGGCGTCGGGGCGGAAATCGTGTTCTTCCGGTTCGGGACGCGGGCGGTCTCCCGCCTCGGACCCTTGAACCTGATTGCACTCGGCGGGCTGGCCGCGGTGATCCGCTTTGCCTCTTATGCGTATGATCCGCCGCTCTCGGTGCTGGTCCTCCTGCAATTGCTGCACGGCGCGACGTTCGGCGCGACTTATCTCGGCATGGTGGAGCTTGTGGCCCGCACGACGCCGGAGCATCGGGCAGCCGGCGCCCAATCCATCGCCGCCTGGACCGTGAGCCTGACCCTGTCCGGGGCGAGCGCGGCGGCGGGGGCATTCTGGACCGCATATGGCGCGCACTGCTTCCTGGCGTCCGCGGTGCTGGGCGGCCTCGGCGGAATCCTTGCCCTCGGCACGCTTTGGCTTCAGCCCCAGAGCGCGGGGGCGGGCGGAAAGGCGCGGGCACCCTCATAGCGCAGGCCCGGTTCGCGATCGCGTGCCAGCAGCAGCGGGCCGTCCAGATCGACGACCTGCGCCAGCTGCGCCACCAGCATGGCCGGCGCCATGGCGAGCGAGGAGGCCAGCATGCAGCCGACCATGAGGGTAAACCCCTGCGCCTTCGCGGCCTCGGCGAGCGCCAGCGCCTCGGTGAGGCCGCCGGTCTTGTCGAGCTTGATGTTCACCGTGTCATAGCGCGCGCGCAGGTCCGCCAGCCCGGCGCGGTCATGCACGCTCTCATCTGCGCAGATCGGCACGATATGGGCGACGTGGGCAAGGGCTGCGTCATCGTCGGCGGGAAGAGGTTGCTCGATCAATTCCACCCCCGCCCGCGCGCAGGCCTCGAGATTCGCGACAAGATCGTCGGCGCTCCAGCCCTCGTTGGCATCGACGATCAGCCGGGCGCCGGGCACCGCCGCCCGGATGGCGGCGATTCGCTCCACATCGCCGGCACCGCCGAACTTCAGCTTGAGCAGGGGCCGCCCGGCCGCCACCGCGGCTTTCGCCATGGCGGCCGGCGTGTCGAGGCTGAGCGTAAAAGCCGTCGTCAAAGGCGCGGGCGAGGGGAGGCCGGCGAGGATATGCGCCGGAACGCCCGCTTGCTTCGCTCCCAGGTCCCAGAACGCGCAATCGAGCGCATTGCGCGCCGCGCCAGCGGGCAGCCGCGTTTGCAGGCCGGCGCGATTGAGCCCCGCCTCAAGATCCGGCGCCAGGGCGCGCAAGGCATGTGCGACGCCTTCGACGGTTTCCCCGTAGCGCGCATAGGGGACGCATTCCCCGCGCCCCACATGCGGGCCTTGCCGCAGGTGAGCGACCACCACCACCGCTTCGGTCTTAGAGCCGCGTGAAATGGTGAAGGTTCCCGCGATGGGAAAGCGCTCGATCTCGACGGCGAGGGATGGCATATTTCGTTAACGCTGTGGGCCTGTTGAAGGAACGGCCGGACCGCCGGCCGCAGGGTCGGCGCTTTTGCACCCTCGACGCGGTTCGGCGGGCCGAGTATGACCATGGTGCTGCGCACACTCAAGCGCGGTCGTTTTCCGGAGACCTGAGTGGCCAACGCCTCGCTCCTCGATGTCACGCCCACCGATGGCCGCCTCATGGTGGTCGGGCGCGGCCTCTGGACATCGGATCGGGCGGACGACCTCGAACATCTCGTGGACGAGGCCACCAGCACGCATCCCCGCGCCGGCAATGTGGACATCGACCTTTCCGGCATCGAGCGCATGGACACCTTCGGCGCCCTGCTGCTGGAGCGCCTGCGCCGTGCCTGGGCTGTCGACGGGGTGGAACCCGAGGTGCGCGGCCTGAAGCGCCGGTACCGCGTGCTGCTCGAAGAGATGAAGCGCACCGGGCTTGAGCCACAGCCGCCGGTGCGGCCGCACGATTCGATCCTCGAGCGGGTCGGCCGCGAAGTGGTGTCGATCTCCATCGATGCCATGGCCTTGCTGAATTTTATCGGCGCCTCCATCGCTGCCGGCGTGCGCATGGCGGGCCGTCCGCGCACGTTCCGCTTCACCGCGATGGTCAATCAGGTCGATCGCGTGGGCTTCCGCGCGGTGCCGATCATCATCCTCATCACCTTCCTGATCGGCTGCATTCTCGCCCAGCAGGGCATCTTCCATTTCCGCCGGTTCGGCGCCGACATCTATGTGGTCGACATGGTGGGCGTGCTGGTGCTGCGCGAACTCGGCGTGCTGATCGTGTCGATCATGATCGCCGGGCGCTCCGGCAGCGCCTACACCGCCGAACTCGGCTCCATGCGCATGCGCGAGGAGGTGGACGCCCTGCGCGTGATGGGCTTCGACCCGGTCGAAATCCTGGTGGTGCCCCGCATCCTGGCCCTGATCATCGCCTTGCCGCTGCTGACATTCATCGGCTCCATGTCGGCGCTCATCGGCGGCGGGCTGGTGGCGTGGACCTATGGCGGCATCGCGCCGGATGTGTTCATCGACCGGCTGAAGGATGCGATCTCCATTGATCATTTCCTGGTGGGCATGATCAAGGCGCCGTTCATGGCCGCGGTGATTGGCCTTGTGGCGTGCCTGGAAGGGCTGAGCGTGGGCGGCAGCGCCGAATCGCTCGGCAACCACACCACCAAGTCGGTGGTGCAGTCGATCTTCCTCGTGATCGTCATGGACGGCGTGTTCGCGATGTTCTTCGCCTCGATCGATATGTGAGGCGCGATGAACACAACGCTCGAAATGCGGCGCAGCGGACTGCAGGAGATGGAGGGCTATCGCGAACCCATCATCCGGGTGCGCGATCTCGTGGTGGGCTTCGGCGACCGCATCATCCTCAACCACCTCAGCCTCGACATCCTGCGCGGGGAGATTCTCGGCTTCGTCGGCACTTCCGGCGGCGGCAAATCGGTGCTGACGCGCACCATTCTCGGCCTGGTGCCGAAGCGTTCCGGCCAGGTGGAGGTGTTCGGGCACGACATCGATACCCTGAACGAGACCGAACGCTCCGCCATGGAGCGGCGCTGGGGCGTGCTGTTCCAGCAGGGGGCGCTGTTCTCCTCGCTGACCGTGAAGCAGAACATCCAATTTCCGCTGCGGGAGAATCTCAAACTTTCCCAGCGCATGATGGACGACATCGCCTATGCGAAGATCGAGATGGTCGGTCTGAAGTGCGATGTGGGGGAGAAATTGCCGTCCGAGCTTTCCGGCGGCATGATCAAGCGTGCGGCGCTTGCGCGCTCGCTTGCGCTCGATCCGGAAATCCTGTTCCTCGACGAACCCACGTCCGGCCTCGATCCGATCGGGGCCGGCGACTTCGACGAACTCATCCAAACCCTTCAGCAGACTTTGGGCCTGACCGTTTTCATGGTAACGCACGATCTGGACAGTCTGCACACGGTCTGCGATCGCATCGCGGCGCTCGCGGATGGTAAAGTTATCGCCGAGGGAACGATCGAGACGATGATGGAAGCGCAGCATCCGTGGCTGCGGGCGTATTTTCACGGAACGCGCGCCCGCGCGGTTCAGGCGAAACGGTAAGGTGGGAAGGTAAGGATGGAAACCCGTGCCAACTACACCACCATAGGCGCCTTTACCCTAATCGTGATCGTAGCCGCGTTCGCCTTTGTCTATTGGTTTGCGCGCCCCCAGGATTCCGAAGGGCGAAAGACCTATGAGATCGTTTATTCCGGCACCGTGAGCGGGTTGCGGCAGGGCAATAATGTGCTGTTCAACGGCATTCCCGTCGGGCAGGTGCTGGAATTGGGACTGGTGCCCGGAGCCCCCGACGAGGTCCTGGTGCGCGTGGGTGTTCAGCCCAATGTGCCGATCTTGGCCGATGCGCGCGCCACCCTCGAATCGCAGGGCCTGACCGGCATCGTGGCGGTGAGCATCCGCGGCGGTGAGGCGAATGCGGCGCCGCTTCCCGTCGGTCCCAACGGTTTCCCCCGCATCGAGGCCGAGGGCGGCAGCGGCATGGCCAGCTTGATCGAGACCGTGCAAGGCGTGGCGCGGCGCGTGAACGCGGTGCTGGAAGCCATCGACCCGCAGAAGGTGGCGGCCATCGTCGCCAATGTGGATACCTTCACCAAGGCGGTTTCGGACAAGTCCGAGGATGTCGGCTCGTTGTTGAAGCGCGTGAACGATCTGTCCGGCCAATTGAACGATCTCGCCAACAAGGCCGACGGCGTGCTCGACAATCTCAACCGCGCCACCGGGGACAAGGACGGAATGGTGCAGCAGGTGTCCGATGCCGCCGCCTCGGTGCGCCGCCTTTCCGACAATCTGGATAAGCGAACCGCCGATCTGGCGGGACAGATCGAGAAATTCACCGGGCCGGGCCTGCGCCAATATGAGGCGCTGGCCACGGACGGGCGTCGCACGCTCTCGGAAATCGAGCGCGTCTTCAAGAATCTGGAGCGCAATCCCCGCCAGTTCATCTTCGGCGGCAGTTCCGTTCCAGAATACAGGCGGTGAGCCGTGATGATCCGCGAGCCAAGGGTGAGTAAAGTGTCCCTTTCTCCGCGCCTCCCCGTGCGGCCGCTGCTGGCCATGATGACGGCGCTGGCGCTGGCGGCCTGTGCGTCCGCCCCGGTTCCGACATTCGATCTTTCGGCCCCCGGCAATTTCACTGCGCGGGGCGCGGGCAGCGGGCAGATGGTGGTCCCGATCCCCACGGCCCTGGCCGCGCTCGACACCGAAAAGATCCTGGTGGAACCAGCGCCGGGCCAGATCACCTATCTGGGCGATGCCCAATGGGGCGATCGGCTGCCGGCGCTGCTCCAGGCGCGGATGATCCAGGCGTTCGAGAACGGCAGCAAGCTGCGCCGCGTCGCCCGCCCGGGTGATGGGATCACGGCCGAATATCAGCTCAACATCGACATCCGCACCTTTGGCGTGCGGGTGGAGAACGGCACCTCCACCGCCGTGGTGGAGCTGTCCGCGAAGATCATCGGCAATGCCGCCGGCCGTATCCTCGCGGCGCAGGTGTTCTCGGCCCGCGTGCCTGTCGCGACCGTCAATGGCCCGAGCGTGGCGGCCGCGCTCGATGCCGCGTCCAACCAGGTCCTGGTCGAGATCGTCCGCTGGGCGTCCGTGCGCTTCTGAGCGCACGCTTCCACCTTCGCCTCTTTGCTTCCCATCCCGCCCCGCCCCGCCCGCCCCGCCCGGCCCGTCCGTCCGGCGGGATAAGCCGCGTGCGGGGCCGAGCTAACCCTTGCGCCGGCAGGATGCGCCCTCAGGCCTGCCCCGCGGACCTGTTCCTGCCGCGCCCCGACCATGCCGGACATGAAAAAGGGCGGGATCGCTCCCGCCCTTTTTCCTGTCCTTATCTACGCTCGGCTGGCGTCACTCGAAGCGCCCCGCGGCATGGGCCAGCATGGTGTAGACCTTGCCGGTATCCGAGGTGAGATAGGTCTTGGTGAGGACATTGCCCCGGTCGTCCGCAGCCACCTGATCGAGCAGGCGCTCGAACTCGGCGACATAGCGGTCCACAATCTCGTGGAATTCGGCATCGGCGCGATATTTGCGGCGCAGTTCCTCGAAGGTCTGCTGACCCTGCATCGTGTAGAGCTTGCGCGTAAAGACGTTGCGCTCGCCGCGCTTGTAGCGCTCCCACAGCTCCACCGCCGCCTGATGATCGATCATGCGGGCAATATCGACCGAGAGCGAATCCAGCGACTCGATGGTGTGATGGTGGGGCCGCTCACGGGCCGGGCGCGGGGCGGGGCGCACCGGCTCCGGCTTCGGGTCCAGCTTGGCGTCCGCCAGATCCCCGGACGCGCGCGCCAGAAGCTCGGAGAGCCAGCCCTCGGGGGCCGAGTCTTCATTCTCGCGCGGCTGCGGCGCGCGGGCGGCCGGACGGGGCTCCTGTGCCCGATCGGGTGCCGGTTCCGGCCGGCGGGGCGCCGGGCGGCGGTTCGGCTCGAACGGACCGACCGGGACGCTCGGCGGCTCCGCGCGGGTGCGCGCCGGCGGCACGGGCTCGGGGCGTGCGTCGCGCGGCGCCTCGCGGACCGGCTCGCGGCGCGCCTCGCGGACCGCGGTGTCACGGGCGATCGGATCGCGCGGGGCGCCAACCGGTGCGCCTTCCCGGGCGATGAGGCGGCCGGCGGGCGCGGCGACATCGGCCGACTGGCCCTGCCGCGCGACGATCTCGTTCAGCTCGGCGAGTGCCTTGATCTGCTCGGCCACGGCACGCCGCATGGTGGCGGCGCTGGCCTCGGTCTCGGCCGGCAGTTCGAGAATGCCGCGCTTCATTTCCTC
The DNA here is from genome assembly GCA_002304505.1 of Rhizobiales bacterium 32-66-11. Taxonomy (GTDB): domain Bacteria; phylum Pseudomonadota; class Alphaproteobacteria; order Rhizobiales; family Xanthobacteraceae; genus NCEH01. The sequence goes on from NCEH01000003.1 coordinate 25,323, forward strand.
GCGCGCCAGCTCGATGGAGTGCTGCACTTCCTGCGCGGCGCCCTTGAGTTCGCGGGCGACATCGTTGAAGCGGCGGCCGGTATCCTCGAACAGGCCGTTCACATCGGTCAGGGCAGACTGATAGGTGCTGGTCAGCGCCTGCATCATGCGCTCGCGCTCGGCATCCGAACTGGTGCGCATCCGCTCCATCTGGCTTTCCAGCGCCTTCGAGGAGCTGCTGGCCGAATCCGCGACGATGGCGGCGATCTCCCGAGCGCGCTTCTGTGCGGTCTGGAGCGATTGTTCCAGCGTGCCGTGGAAGCCCTGAAGCCGGTCGTCGAGATCCTGCACGCGCTCGGTGAGGGACGCGGCCAACTGCTCGATGGCCACGCGGCGGTTGGTGAGGGTCTGGTCCACTTGTTCGTGGCTCTGCCCCAGCGTCTCGGACGCGGCGCGCACCAGGCGGCCCTGTTCTTCGAAGCGGGTGGTGAGGCCGGCGATATCCTTCAAGGCGCCCTGGGTGAGGGTCCGCAGGGTCTGAACCTGCGCATCCATCTGCCCAAGGGTCGCGCTCGCCGCATCGCCCATCAGCCCCACGGAGCTTTCCAGCGCCTTCACCTGATCGGCGAAGCCGCCCTCGAACTGGGTCAGCGAGGCCACCACATTGCCCATGGCCTGCTGGAAGGTGCCGTTGGCGGTGTTGAGCCGCTCCACGATGCCTTCCACGTCGGTCTGGAGCGTGCTGTGGGTGGAGGAAATCTGCGCGACCGCGCTCTCGCCGGTGGTCCGCAGCGCGGTGATGAAGCTGTCGCTCTTGGCGTCGATGAGATCGCCGATCTCGTTGAGGCGTGCGCCGAGAATGGCCGAGACGCTGTCGGCCTGAAGCGAAAGGCCCCGCCCGACATTGTCCGCCAACTGCACCAGATTGCGCTCCACCGTGCCGGCTTCGCTCGACATCTGGCTGGTCACGGCCTCCACGCGGCTGGCGAGGCTTTCGGCGACGGCGAGGCCGCGCTGTTCCAGCCCCTCGGTCACTTCGGCCAGGCGGCCGGTCACCAAGTCCTCGATACGCGCCACACGGCCGTCGAGCATGGCGGCGATTTCGTCCGCCCGCGTGCCGATGGTGCGGCTCGCGAAGTTCGCGCGCTCGCCCACCATGTCGCTGAGCGCGCGGCTGCGCGTCGCGAAGAAGGAGTCGAGCTGGTTGAGCGACTGGTCGAGCGCCGTGTTGGTGGCGTCCGTGCCTTCGGCGAGGGCCTGGGTGATATGGGCCGTGCGCGCGGCCACCTTATCGGCGATGCTGTCCGCCCGTTCGCCGAAGAAGGCGTCCAGGGATTCCAGCGACTGGTCGAGCGCCGCGCCGGTGGAGCGGGTGCCTTCGGTGAGCGTGCGGGCGATCTCCGCGGTGCGGGTCGTCAGCGTGTCGCTCAGGCTCTCGGAGCGCTGGTTGAAGAAGGATTCCAGCGTGTCGAGCGACTGTTCCACCGCCGCGTGGGTGGCGCGGGTGCCCTCGTTCAAGGCGCGGGTGATTTCCGTGGTGCGGTTCGCCAATTCCGAGGTGAGGGTCTGGCTGCCCTGGGCGAACAGGCCGTTGAGCGTATCCAGCGATTGTTCGACCGCCGCCTTGGTGGCGCGGGTGCCCTCGGCGATCGCACGGTCGATCTGGCTGGTGCGGCTGTCCAATGCCTCGGTGAGGCTCTGGCCGCGCTGGGCGAACAGGTCGTTGAGCGTCTCGAGCGACTGTTCCACCGCCGCATGGGTCGAGCGGGTGCCCTCGGCAATCAGGCGGTCGATCTCGCTGGTGCGGCTTTCCAGCGCGTCGGTGAGGGTCTGGCTGCGCTGGACGAGCATGTCGTTCAGCGCCTCGAGCGAGCGTTCCACCGCCGCGTGGGTCGAGCGGGCGCTTTCCGCGATGGTGCCGCTGATCTCGCTGGTCCGGTTCGCCAGTTCTTCACTGAGCGCCTGGGTGCGCTCGCTGAAGAAGGTATCGAGGGTCGACAAGGTGCCGTCGAGCGCGACCTGGCTGGAGCGCGTGCCGTCCGCGAGCAGCTTGGTGATTTCGGCGGTCCGGTCGGCAAGGGCGTCGGTCAGGCTTTCGGCGCGCGCGTCGATGGTCTGGGTGAGGCGCATCACGCGCTCATCCAGGCTTGCGGTCGCCGTCTGGGCGGCGGCGCCGAAGCGCTCGTCCATGGTGTCGAGCGTGCCGCGCAGGGTCACATTGAGGGCGTCGACCTGATTGGCGATGCCATCCACCAGCGCCGGCGCATGTTCGCGGAGCGCGCTGTCGAAGGTGCTGACGCCATCCCGCACGGCCCGGGCCATGAGGGTGCTGTCGCGCCCGATGCGCTCGGCAAGCTCGCCGCCGCGCACTGTGATGGTTTCATCCAGCGCCTTCAGGCGCCCGTCGAGCATGTCCTCGATGGCTTCGCTCTTGGCAGTGATGGTGGTGACCAAAAGATCGGCGGTTTCGCTGAAGGCCTGCGTGACCTTGCTGCCGCGTGCGCCGATCGCCTCGGTAACCTCGGTGCCGACGGCGCCGAGGCGGTCGGTCATGTCGGTTCCGGCGCGGGTGAGGGATGCGGCGATCTCGTCGCCCTTCTGCACCAGCGATGCGGTCACCTGAACGCCGCTCCGCTCCAGGGCCTGGGCCAGGCGGTCGCCGGTGTCGGCAAGGCGGTCCTGCAATGCGTCGCTCTGGGCGGCGATGGTTTCGTGGATGCGGTTGCCGGTGGTCTCGATACGGTCGGCGAAATCGCCGCCGTGGAGCGAGATGGTCTCGGCCACGCGCGCGCCTGTCTCCTCGAGCTTGCGCACGATGTCGCCGCCGCGAGTGGAGAATTCCAGCGCCATGGTGTCGCCGGTGCGGCGCAGCGTCTCCGTCACGTCGCCGACGCGCTGGGCGATGTCCTCGGTGATCTGGGCGCTGTTGGCGGTCAGGGTCTCGGCGATGACGGTGCGGGTGGATTCGACGCCGGAATAGACCTCGTCGCTCCAGCGGGAGACCAGAAGGGAGACTTCGGTGGTCGCCGACATCAGCGAGGCGCTGAGATCGTCGGTCCGCGTCTTGAGCGTGGTTTCGAGCTTCTCGCTGGCCTGGGTCAGGTCGGCGCGCAGTTCCGTGCCGGTCATCTGGAGGCGGTCGATGACCTCGTTGCTCTTGGCGTGGATGCCGTCCGCCACCGTGTCGCCGACACGGGTGAGGGTGTCGACCATCTGCTCGCCCTTTTCGGCGAACATCTCGCTGGCGCGGTCGGCGGCTGCGAAAATATTCTCCTGCATCCGGTCGGCGGTATCGTTCATGTCCGCCACCCGCGCCGCCATGTCGGCGTTGAGGCGGGCGCTGTTGGCGGCGAGCGTGTCGGCGATTACGGTCCGCGTGTTCTCGACATTGGTGCTGACGTCCTCGCTCCAGCGGGAGATCATGCTGGCGAGTTCGCCGCTGGAGCTCAGAAGGCTCGCGTTCAATTCCTCGGTGCGGCTCTTGAGCGCGCCTTCCAGCTTTTCGCTGGACCGGGTGAGGTTGTCGAGGATTTCCCCGCCGCGCTGGCTGAACACGTCGGTGACGCGCTCGGCGGCAGTGAGCACGCCGCTTTCCACCCGGTCGGCGATTTCCTTGATGTCGGTGGACAGCAGGCTGTCGGCATCCATGATGCCTTCGCGCAGCCGGTCGGTGTGGATCAGGATGTTCTGGCGTTCGGCCTGAAGCTCCTCGATCAGGTTGCGGATCCGGATCTCATTGCCTTCATAGGCCCGCTCCAGGATCGAGACCTCGTTGCGGACCACGGCTTCCAGCTCGGCGGCGCGGGCCACCGCGCGGTCGAGACCCTCGCCCATGGCCGCCACTTCGCGGCGCACGGCCTGGCCCACCGACACCACCGCATCGGTACCAAGGGATTCCGGCTGCGCGAGGCGCAGCGCCACTTCCGTCATGGAGCGCGCGATCAGTTGCAGGTCGCGCGAGCGGCGCACCATCGCGCCCATGGCGAAGAAGGCGAGGGGCGGCAGGATCACGCCCGCGAGGATCGTCAGCAGCGCGGGAGACGCGAGAATGGCGTTGAGTCCGCTCGCCTCGGCGAAGGCCGTGGAATGGGAGGCGAAGGCATAAGCGACGCCGAAGACGATCCACACCACCGAGGCCGCAAGCGCCCACCACAGCGGCGCGGCCGAGGAGCGGCGCTGCAGCTGGCTGAGCAATTGACCGACCGTCTGGCGATCGTCATTGGCGGCGCGCCGGCCGGCGACATCGACCCGCGGACGACGTCCGGGCGACCTTCCATCCCGCGCCGGCGGGGCCGGCCGCTCGTCCGTGGGAGGGGCAACCTCCGTCTCGTCGAGGGGCAGGGTCAACGCCTCCTGGATCGCCGAGAGGGCGGCCTCCGTGGGATCCTGGATCTTCTTCGGGGTCTTCATGGTGGCCGTTCGCCTCTGTCGCGGGGATGGGTGCGCACGCACGTCCATCGTCCGAACTTCGCTCGAAATCGTCGTGTCGCGGAGAGCAAGCGCTTTCCAGAACCAGACGGTTTACCTTACCTTATCTTAACTATGACCGGGTGGTGATTGGAACCATGCCTGGCCACACATATGAAGATATCGTTAACAAGCGCGCCGTCTTAGCTCTGGCCTTGCAGATCGGCGGCGGTTATAGCCGCCCCAGCGGGCGTGCACGCCGCGGCCTGCTGCGGAACCTGTGGGACTGAGCGAGACATGCCGCGCATTACATTCGTTTCCTTTGATGGGGTCGCCCGGACTTTCACCGCGCCGGAAGGAAGTACCGCTATGGAAGTGGCGGTCCGGCATCTCGTGCCCGGCATCGACGCGGAGTGCGGCGGCGCCTGCTCCTGTGCCACGTGCCATGTCTATGTGGACGAAGCATGGCGCGCGGCGGTGGGGGAGCCGCAGGGCATGGAAGAGGACATGCTCGATTTTGCCCGCGACGTGCGCCCGACCTCGCGCCTGTCCTGCCAGATCGTGCTGGACGCGAAGCTCGACGGCCTGGTTCTGCACACCCCCGAATTCCAGGGCTGACGCGCCCTCGGCCGCATTGCGTGCCCGCGCCATGGGGGACTGACGGCGCCGGCGCGCGCGCCGCTCATCCTTCTTTTACGTCTCGTAGCCACAATATCGCCCGGGGCGACGAGGATACACCATGGCAAGAGTCACCGCTTCGGCCGAGAGATATGCTGCCGTGCCGTCCTTAAGTTTTCATCCGCCGACCATCCTGGTGTTCGATTCCGGGCTTGGCGGCCTGTCGGTATTCCGTGAGATCACCCGGCTGCGGCCCGACGCCCATTATGTGTATGCGGCGGACGATGCCGGGTTTCCCTATGGCGCCTTGAGCGATTCCGCCCTTTCGGGCCGCGTCTGTGACGTGATGGATACCCTGCTGCCGGCGGTGCGCCCCGATATCGTGGTGGTCGCGTGCAACACCGCCTCCACCTTGGCCTTGCCGGTTCTGCGGGCGCGCTATGGCGTGCCCTTCGTCGGCACCGTGCCGGCCATCAAGCCCGCCTGCGCCGCCTCCGTGTCGCGGCGGGTGAGCGTGCTTGCAACGCCCGGCACCGTGCGGCGCGACTATACGAGCGCCCTGATCCGCGAATTCGCCAGTTCCTGCCAGGTGGCCCTGGTGCCGAGCGAACGGCTGGCCGGCATCGCCGAATCCCTCATCCAGGGCGTTCCGGTCGATGATGCCGACATCCGCGCGGAAATTGCGCCCTGCTTCGTGCGCGATGCGGGCGGGCGCACCGACACCGTGGTTCTCGCATGCACCCATTATCCCTTGATCCTCGACCAGCTGCGCCGGCTCGCGCCGTGGCCCGTCGCCTGGGTCGATCCCGCGGAAGCCATTGCGCGGCGGGTGGTATCGCTGCTCGGCCCCACGGCCTTTGCCAGCAGTCCGGGTCCGGTGCGGCTCATCTCCACGGGCCGCGCGCTGGATGCGGCGCTGGTCGGCGCACTCGTTCAGCGCCGGGTCGAGATGCCGGAAATTTTGCCCACGCGGCTGGCTGTGGCATCCTAGACGTCAATCAGGAACACCATTGTGAGCCTCAAGCTGGACCGCCGCACCTTTACGACGGGCCTGATCGGCGCAGGTCTCGCGGGTGTCCTTGCGTCACCGGCGCTGGCGCAGAGCGCGGCCCAGCCGTTTGCCGTCTGGGTGCAGAAATTTCGCGCCCGCGCCCAGGCGCGCGGCATTTCCGACCAGGTCTATGACCGCGTGTTCGCCGAGGTGGTGCCGGACAAGAGCGTCTATGCCCAGGATCGCGCGCAGCCGGAGTTCCAGGAGGAAACCTGGCAGTATCTCAACCGCCGGGTCTCCGACTGGCGCATCGCCACCGGCAAGAAACGGGCGGCGGAATATGCCGCGCTGCTCGGCCGGATCGAGGCCGATTTCGGGGTCGATCGCCGCATCATGCTCGGCTATTGGGGCATGGAATCAGCGTTCGGCGACGTGGTCGAAAATCCCAAACATATGAAGCCGGTGTTTAATTCGCTCTCGGCCTTGGCCTGGGGCGAGCCGCGCCGGCGCAAATATTGGGAGACCGAGCTTCTGAACGCGCTGGTGATCGTCCAGCGCGGCTGGGGCACGCCGAGCGAGATGGTCGGCTCCTGGGCGGGCGCCATGGGCCATACCCAATGGATGCCGGAAGTCTGGCTGAACATGGGCGTGGATTATGACGGCAACGGCCGCATCTCGCCGTTCGGCAAGCCCGACGACGCCTTGGCCGGCACCGCCAATTATATCCTGAAGCGGGGCAAATACCGGCGCGGGGAGCCGTGGGGGTTCGAGGCGCGTTTGCCTGCCGGCTTCACCATGGCGCAAGCCGACGGCAAGACCACGCGGACCCTTGCCAGCTGGGGCGGGCTCGGCGTCACCACCATCGATGGCCAGTCGCTCGCCGGCTATGACGACAAGGCGCGGCTGTGGCTGCCCGGCGGCCCCGGCGGACCGGCGCTGCTGCTGCTGCATAATTTCTATGCCGTGCGTTCCTACAATCCCTCGTCCAACTACGCCCTCGCGGTGGTGCATCTCGGCGACCGGGTGATGGGGGAGGGGCCTTTCGAAACCCCCTGGCCGGGCGGCGAGCGGCCTTTGACCTTGCCGGAGATCCAGGAGACCCAGCAGCGCCTCACCGCGCTCGGCTTCAACACCGGCGGGACCGACGGACGGGTGGGGCAGGACACCATGCGCGCGGTGCGCGGCTTCCAGCAGAAGGTCGGCCTCTCGCCGGCGGACGGCTATCCGGGAATCGCCGTGCTGGAAGCGCTGCGCAGGGCGCGGTGAGCCTCCATCACCGCGCGGAAATTGCGGTAGAGCCGCTCGGCTTCGGCCTTGAAGACCGGCAGGAGGTGGGCGACATCCTGCTCCAGGATCGCCTGTCCACCTGCCCCGGTGAGGCTTTCGAGCGCGCAGCGATACTCATCAATGACGCCCCATTCGGGGACCGTCTCTTCCGTCAGTTCCACGTGATACTGGATGCCGAAGGCGCTCGTCCCCACTTGCAGCGCCTGGATGGGGCAGTGGGCATTGTCGGCGAGCACGCGCGCGCCCTCGGGCGGCGCGATGACGGCGGCGCCATGCCATTGCAGGGTTGGAAAGCGCGGCGCCATGCCCGCGAACAAGGGCGAAGCCGCGCCGGCCGGCGTGAGCGCCACGTCGCGAACCCCGACTTCCGGCGTCGGCATCAGGCCCACGGTGCCGCCCAGGGCATCGGCCAGCAATTGATGGCCCAAGCAGATGCCCAGATAGGGGCGGCCTGCGCGCACCCAGTCGCGGATCGCCTGCTTTTCGGCGATGAGCCAGGGATGCGCCTCTTCCTGCCAGACATCCATGGGGCCGCCGAGCACCATGAGCGCGTCATAGGGCGCGAGATCGGGAATGGCCTCCCCTTCATCCAGCTCGACCGCGTCCCATTGGACGCCGTCGGCGTCCATGAACTCCCGGAAGCTGCCGGGATGCTCGGCGGCGGCGTGCTGAAAGACCAGGATCTTCATGTCGGCACGCTCCCATGGTGGTAATGCTGCATTGCAAAATATGCCAAGCGGTGGCGCCGGCAAAGCACCATGCGTTGACAGCGCCCCCATCTGCGACTAGAAGCCCCGTTCTCGCTGGGTGAGCAATCCCCCGGCGGGAAGGCTATTTGGCGTTTCACGCACCCGTGGACCTTCGGCAGCGCGCCGCAGGACCTGTCAGCGGAATTCGAACCTGTTCGAAAGCCGCAGAGGAGGGGTCGCGATCCAAACCCAATGAAAACGAAACTAAGGATCCGCGTTACATGAGCAAGCGCATTGCGGCGAAGCATAAGATCGATCGCCGTATGGGTGAAAACATTTGGGGCCGCCCGAAGAGCCCCGTCAATCGCCGCGAATACGGCCCCGGCCAGCACGGCCAGCGCCGCAAGGGCAAGCTTTCGGACTTCGGCGTGCAGCTGCGCGCCAAGCAGAAGCTGAAGGGCTATTATGGCTCCATCGGCGAGAAGCAGTTCTATGCCGTGTATGTGGAAGCCTCCCGCCTCAAGGGCGACACCGGCGCCAATCTGATCGGCCTGCTCGAGCGTCGCCTCGATGCGGTGGTCTATCGCGCCAAGTTCGTCCCCACCGTGTTCGCCGCCCGCCAGTTCGTGAGCCACGGCCACGTCAAGGTGAACGGCCGCCGCGTCAACATCCCGTCCTACCTGGTGAAGGTCGGCGACGTGATCGAGGTGAAGGATTCCTCCAAGCAGCTCGCTCTGGTGCTGGAAGCCTCCCAGCTCGCCGAACGCGACGTGCCGGACTTCCTGGAAGTCGACCACAACAAGATGGCTGCCACCTTTGTGCGCATCCCTGAGCTCAATGAAGTGCCGTATCCGGTGCAGATGGAGCCCAATCTGGTCGTCGAATTCTATTCGCGCTGATCGAACCGATCGCGAGATTTTTGGAAAAGGCCGCCCTCGGGCGGCCTTTTCTGTTTCCGGGCTCTTTTCTGTTTCCGGGCTTTTTTCCGTTTCACGGGCACGCACAGCCGGGGCGGTGCTCACATCTCCCAGTCCAATTGCAGCACGCCGGGCCTGGCGGCGAGCGTGTCCAGTAGCGCGGGGGTCTGCGCCGCGCTGACGGCCGGCCACCACAAATCGTAATGCAATTCCCGCTGTCCGGTGACCGGCTCCACCCGAAGGGAATAGCGGCGCACCGTCATGGTCGCCTCGTCGAGCAGCGCCCGGACGGCAGATTCCGAAGGCCCGTCGCGCCCGAGCACCAGGCTGAGCTTGACCGCCTTCTTGCGCGCCATGCGCTCTTCGACGCGCTTCAGCCCCCACAAGGTCACGATCCCGAGCAGAAGCGCCATTGCGCCGAGCGCGAGCTGACCCGCGCCGAAGCACAGGCCCATCACCGTCACGTACCAGAGGCTGGCCGCGGTGGTCACGCCCAGCGTCAGACCCTCGCGATGGAGCACCGCGCCGGCCCCGATGAAGCCGACGCCGGTGAGGATGCCGAGCGGCAGGCGCATCACATCGGTCTGCACGAAGGAATCCGAGGTCTTGCCGCTCAGGGTCAGCAGGAGATTCGCGCTGATCATCGCGACGCAGGCCGCGACCCCGACGATGATATTGGTCCGCAGCCCGGCGGCGCGTTCCTGCGAGCCGCGATCAAGCCCGATCAGCCCGCAGGCGACGAAGGCGCAGGCGAGGCGCAGGACGATGTCGGCCCAGTCGGGGTGCAGCGGCATGGCAGGCTCCGGCTATTTGCCGGTAAAGCATACAGCACGCCCCGGATGCGCAAATGCGCGGCCTACCAGGACCAGACGCCGAAGCCGATATAGGGTCCGGGCGCCGGGGGCGGCCCATAGAAACGGGGCGGGGGAGGGTAGAAAAGCACCGGCGGCGGCGCGGCATAGACCAGTGGCGCCGTGGGCGGCGCGATCACGATGGGCGGCGCGACCGGCACGGGGGAGGGGCCGGGAACCACCACCACGGGACCGGGCTGGACATAGGGCGGGGGGCCGTCGAAGCCGAGATAGGCGGCCGACACGTAGGCCGGGCCGCGCCAGCTGATGTTGCACCAGGCCGGCGTGCAGCTGAGGACCTGCACGTTCATGCCGCGCACCAGGCTGCCGATGACCGCATAATTCGTGCCCGGGCCGGCGCGGACGTTCAGATCGCCCAGCACCATCGCCGAATCGGCCCGCGCGAGGGAGGCCGGCGCGGCGACACCGAGCACGGCGACCAGGATGGAAATCCACGCCTTCATGATTCACGCTCCAACATTGCGCGCCGCGGCACCTTGCTCCGCCGTGACGGCGGTTGGCCGACAGCCGGGGAGCATCCGGTCCCTTGGGACGGGCTGCTCCCCATTTGCATCGGGAACACTGCGTGAAGCTTGCACTCCAGGTGGAAGCGCGAAGCGGGAAGGATCAGCCTTCCGTACGCACTTCCAGCACGGCCTGGGCAAGGAACTCGTCCATGTTCCGGCGAATCTGGTGCTCGGAGACCTCGACGCCCTTGGCATCGAAATCGGTCCGCAGCTTGCGATAGACGTCTTCGTCGCCATGCTCTTCGAGATCGGCGACGACCACTTCCTTGGCATAGGCCTGCGCGTCTTCCTCGGACAGGCCGAGCTTTTCCGCGGCCCACAGGCCCAGCAGCTTGTTGCGCCGCGCCACCGCCTTGAAGCGGATCTCTTCGTCGAGCGCGAATCGCTTTTCGAACCCCTCCTCGCGCTTGTCGAACGTCGTCATGGCAGCCCTCATCTTGACGTTTCCGTGACCGGGGATCGCTCATGTCCGAACGTCACCGTCGCGGCTCTTGAATATAGGCGCGGCCTTCCCAGATCAATGTGACGCAACGGACCGGGACGGCTCATTCAGCCTTGCAGACCCAATACGTTGTATCTGGCGCGCCAATCGGCTAGTGTTCGATCAGGCGCGTTCTGTGCTGCGAAACAGCCCCAGCGCGCCCCGCCAAGGAGCGTCACCGAAAACGGAGCCTTGGCAAACCCATGGATTTCCTCAATCGACGGTATACACCCATGAGCCGCCGCCGCCGCATTTACGAAGGCAAGGCGAAGGTCCTCTATGAAGGCCCCGAGCCTGGAACACTCATCCAGCACTTTAAGGATGATGCCACCGCCTTCAACGCCAAGAAGCACGAAGTGATTGACGGCAAGGGTGTGCTGAACAACCGCATCTCCGAGTATATCTTCTCGCGGTTGAACGACATCGGCGTGCCCACGCACTTCATTCGCCGTTTGAACATGCGCGAGCAGCTCATCCGCGAGGTGGAGATCATCCCGCTGGAGATCGTTGTGCGCAACGTCGCTGCCGGCTCGCTGTCCACCCGCCTGGGCATCGAGGAAGGCACCGCGCTGCCGCGTTCGATTATCGAATTCTACTACAAGAACGACGCGCTGAACGATCCGCTGGTTTCCGAGGAGCATGTCACGGCTTTCGGGTGGGCGACCACCCAGGAAATCGACGACATCATCGCCCTCGCGATCCGCGTGAACGATTTCCTCTCCGGCCTGTTCCTCGGGGTCGGGATTCGCCTGGTCGATTTCAAGATGGAATGCGGCCGGCTGTGGGAAAACGACATGATGCGCATTGTCGTTGCTGACGAGATCAGCCCCGATTCCTGCCGTCTGTGGGATGTGAAGTCGAGCGACAAGCTCGACAAGGACCGGTTCCGCCGTGACATGGGCGGGCTGGTGGAAGCCTATACCGAAGTCGCGCGCCGGCTCGGCATCATCGCCGAGAACGAGCCGATCCAGGGAACTGGACCGGTCCTCGTCAAGTGAGCTTGTGACCTTTGACCCTAGCTGCTACGCGGGGGCCGAAAGGCCCCCGCTTCTGTTGTGAGTGATGTTCCATGAAGGCGCGCGTTATCGTCACGCTGAAATCCGCAGTGCTCGATCCCCAGGGAAAGGCCATCGAGGGCGCGTTGCGTTCGCTCGGCGTCTCCGGTGTGCAGAGCGTGCGGCAGGGCAAGGTTTTCGACGTGGAGCTGGCCGGCAACGACCGGGCGTCCGCCGAAGGGGCCTTGAAGGAGGCGTGCGACCGCCTGCTCGCCAACACCGTGATCGAGACTTATAAGGTCGAGTTCGCAGAGTGAGAGCGTTTGTTGCCGTCGCCGCTCGCCCCGGATGCGAACGAGAGACTCAACAGGGGACTCAACGGGGGATTCATGGCCGATCTTTGCATCGCCCGCCGCCGCGAATGCCAGAGCGGGCCGGACGGCCCGGCCTGCCCGGAGGGGGCGGCTCTGGCGGGCTCGGTCTCGTGTCCCCATATTGAATTCATTATAGTCTCCGGCCCCATTTCAGCCAGCATGGCCGCTTGTGCCCCCTGCCGGTTTGAACGCGCGGATATGCACTGATCCCATGAAATCAGCAGTCATTCTCTTCCCTGGATCGAACCGCGAGCACGATGCCGCCCGCGCGCTGAAGCTGGTCGCCGGCTCCAATGTCAACATCGTCTGGCATGGGGAAAGCGAACTGCCCAAGCACACGGACCTGGTCGTCCTGCCCGGCGGCTTCTCCTATGGCGATTATCTGCGCTGCGGCGCGATCGCTGCGCGCGCCAACATCATGGGGGCGGTGCGCGCCCATGCGGAGAAGGGCGGGCTGGTGCTCGGCATCTGCAACGGCTTCCAGATCCTGTGCGAAGCCGGCCTGCTGCCGGGTGTGCTGGTGCGCAATGCCAAGCTGCGTTTTGTCTGCCGCGAAGTGTTCCTGCGGGTGGAACGGGCCGATACGGCCTTCACCCGCGCCTATCGCAAGAATGAATTGCTGCGCATCCCCATCGCCCATGGGGAAGGCAATTATACCGCCGACGAGACCACCATCAAGCAATTGGAAGCGGAAGGGCGCGTTGCCTTCCGCTATGCCCGCGCCGACGGTCAGATCGACCAGGCCGACGGCCCGAATGGCGCCATCAATGGCATCGCCGGCATCTATTCCGAGAAGCTGAATGTTCTCGGCATGATGCCGCACCCGGAAAACAACATCGAGGCTCAGATCGGGCGGACCGACGGTCGGGGCCTGTTTGAAAGTCTCGCCGCTGCGCTGAAGGCGGCGGCATAGCCGCCCCGCGCCCTCGGATTGGATCGCACCCGTGAACATGATCCCCAATACCCCGCGCATCACGCCCGAACTGGTGGCCGAGCATGGCCTCAAGCCGGACGAGTATCAGCGCTTCGTCGAATTGATCGGGCGCGAACCCACGATCACCGAGCTTGGCATCGTTTCCGCCATGTGGAACGAGCATTGCTCCTATAAATCCTCGAAGGTCTGGCTGCGCACCCTGCCGACCAGCGGCCCCCGCGTGATCCAGGGACCCGGCGAGAATGCCGGCGTGGTCGACATCGGCGACGGGCTCGCCGTGGTCTTCAAGATGGAGAGCCACAACCACCCCTCCTTCATCGAGCCCTATCAGGGCGCAGGCACCGGCGTCGGCGGCATCTTGCGCGACGTCTTCACCATGGGCGCCCGGCCGATCGCCGCGCTGAACGCCCTGCGCTTCGGCAATTGCCACCATCCGCGCACCCGCCAGCTTCTCGCGGGCGTGGTGGCGGGCATCGGCGGCTACGGCAATTCGTTCGGCGTGCCGACCGTGGGCGGCTCCATCGGCTTCCACGGGCGCTACAATGGCAACATCCTGGTCAATGCCATGGCGGTGGGCCTCGCGAAGACCGATGAGATTTTCTACGCGGCCGCGGCCGGCGTGGGCCGCTCCATCGTTTATCTCGGCTCGAAGACCGGGCGCGACGGCATCCACGGCGCGACCATGGCCTCGGCCGAGTTCGGCGCCGATGCCGAGGAGAAGCGCCCGACCGTGCAGGTCGGCGACCCGTTCGCAGAAAAGCTGCTGCTGGAAGCCTGCCTGGAGATCATGAAGGCGGGCTGCGTCGTGGCGATCCAGGACATGGGCGCCGCGGGTCTCACCTGTTCCGCTGTCGAGATGGGCGCCAAGGGCGACCTCGGCGTGGAATTGAACCTCGATGCCGTGCCCTGCCGCGAAACCGGCATGAGCGCTTATGAAATGATGCTGTCGGAGAGCCAGGAGCGCATGCTCATGGTGATCGCGGACGGCAAGGAGGCCGAGGCCGAGGCCATCTTCAAGAAATGGGGCCTGGACTTCGCCGTGGTGGGCAAGACCACCGACACCTTGCGCTTCGTGGTGAAGCACAAGGGCGTGGTGGAAGCCGATCTTCCCATCAAGGAACTCGGCGACGAGGCCCCCGAATATTATCGCCCGTTCAACGAGACCCCGGCGCGTCCCATCCTGACCCCGGCGGACGTGCCGACCAGCGTGACCCTGGCGGACGCGCTGGAGCAGATGCTTTCTTCGCCCGATCTGTGCTCGAAGCGCTGGGTGTGGGAGCAATATGACCATCTCATTCTCGGCAATACGGTGCAGAAGCCCGGCGGCGACGCGGCCGTGGTGCGCGTCGAGGAGGGTCCGAAGGCGCTCGCCCTCACCACCGACGTGACGCCCCGCTATTGCGAGGCCGATCCCTTCGAGGGCGGCAAGCAGGCGGTCGCCGAAGCTTGGCGCAACCTCACCGCCGTCGGCGCGACCCCGATCGCGGTCACCGACAATCTCAATTTCGGCAATCCCGAGAAGCCGGACACGATGGGCCAGTTCGTCGGCTGCGTGAAGGGTATCGGCGCGGCCTGCGAGGCGCTGGATTTCCCGGTCGTCTCGGGCAATGTCAGCCTCTACAACGAGACCAACGGCAAGGGCATCCTGCCGACCCCCACCATTGGCGGCGTCGGTCTGATCGACGACCTGTCCAAGACCATGACCCTCGCCTTCAAGGCGGCCGGCGAGCCGATCTATGTGATCGGCAAGACCGAGGGCTGGCTCGGCGCCTCGATCTATCTCGGCCTGATCTGTGAGCGCGAGGAGGGGGCGCCGCCCCCGGTCGACCTCGTCGCGGAGAAGCGCAACGGCGATTTCGTGCGTGCGCTCATCCTCGACGGCTTGGTCAGCGCCGCCCATGATGTTTCCGACGGCGGCTTGCTGGTCGCGGTTGCGGAAATGGCCATGGCGGGCAATCTGGGGGCCGCCGTGGACAGCCATTGCAACATGGCCCCCCATGCCTTCTGGTTCGGCGAGGATCAGGCGCGCTATGTGGTCACCGCCGCCCACGGCCAGGGCAGCGAGATCCTGCGGCGGGCGGAGGCGGCGGGCGTGCCCATCACCAAGATCGGCAAGACCGGCGGCGACCGCTTGATCCTGCCGGGAGACCGCTCGATATTCGTGGAAGCCTTGCGCGATCGGCACGAGACTTGGCTGCCCATTTACATGAGCTCCATGTCCTGAAGGCCGACGGCTTCGACAGCGGCGCTTCCAGTTAAGGAATAAACCCATGGCCATGGATTCTCGCGACATCGAACGGCTCATCAAGAGCGCGCTGCCCGACGCCCAGATCTCCATCGAGGATCTCGCCGGCGACGGCGATCATTATGCCGCGACCATCGTGTCGGAGGCGTTTCGCGGCAAGAGCCGCGTGCAGCAGCATCAGATGGTCTATGCCGCGCTCCAGGGCAATATGGGCGGCGTGCTCCATGCCCTGGCGCTGAAGACCTCGGCGCCGGCGACCGCCTGAGGCGATCTGCGGGCGCGGCCGCAAAGGACTAACGCGGTGGCATCTTGCGCTTTGCGCGGCGACCACCGATCTTCTCAGGCAGGACGGTCATCACGCCGCCACCAGTGTGGAATTGATCCATGAGCATTCGCGAATTCATCGACCGTGAGGTCAAGGACAACGACGTGGTCGTGTTCATGAAGGGCACGCCGCAGTTCCCCATGTGCGGCTTTTCCGGTCAGGTCGTGCAGATCCTGGACCATGTGGGCGTCGCCTATAAGGGCATCAACGTCCTGGAATCCGACGAGCTGCGCCAGGGCATCAAGGAATATGCCAGCTGGCCGACCATCCCCCAGATCTATGTGAAGGGTGAATTCCTCGGCGGCTGCGACATCGTTCGCGAGATGTTCCAGGCCGGCGAGCTGATCCCCCTGTTCGAGGAAAAGGGCGTGCCGGTGCGCGACCGCGCCATCGGCTGATTTTGCTTTCGTCCGAATTCTGGAAATGAAAATGCCCGGGCAAGCCCGGGCATTTTTGTTTTTCAGCCTGAGGCAGGAAAGGTCAGGCGCGCCCGAACACCCGCTTGAAGATCGTGTCGGCATGCTTGAGGTGATAGCCGAGGTCGAACTTCTCGTTGATGTCGTCCTCGCTGAGATAGGCGCGCACATCCGCGTCGTTCAGCAGGAAGGTGCGGAAATCGCCTTCGCCGCGCCACACGCGCATGGCGTTGCGCTGGACCAGACGATAGCTGTCCTCGCGGCTCGCGCCCTTCTGGGTCAGCGCCAGAAGAACCCGCTGGGAATGGATCAGCCCGCCGAGCTTATCCATGTTCTTCTGCATGTTGTCGGCATGGACCACCAGCTTGTCCATCACGCCGGCGAGCCGGGCGAGGGCGAAATCCAGGGTCACGGTCGCGTCCGGGCCGATCATGCGCTCGACCGAGGAATGGGAGATGTCGCGCTCGTGCCAGAGTGCCACATTCTCCATGGCCGGCAGTGCATAGGCGCGCACCATGCGGGCGAGGCCAGTGAGATTTTCCGTGAGCACCGGGTTGCGCTTGTGCGGCATGGCCGAGGAGCCCTTCTGGGCCTCGGAGAAATATTCCTCCGCCTCCAGCACCTCGGTGCGCTGAAGATGGCGGATTTCGGTGGCGAGCCGCTCCACCGACGAGGCGATCACGCCGAGCGTCGCGAAGAACATGGCGTGTCGGTCGCGCGGGATCACCTGGGTGGAGACCGTCTCCACGCTCAGCCCCATCTTTGCCGCGACATGCTCTTCCACGCGAGGATCCACATGGGCGAAGGTGCCGACCGCACCGGAAATGGCGCAGGTCGCGATTTCCGCCCGCGCCGCTACCAGCCGCACGCGGGCGCGCTGGAATTCGGCATGGGCAATGGCCAGCTTGATGCCGAAGGTGGTCGGCTCGGCATGGATGCCATGCGAGCGGCCGACGGTGGGGGTGAGCTTGTGTTCGAACGCACGCCGCTCCAGCACCGCCAGCAAATGGTCGATGTCGGCGATCAGCAGGTCCGAGGCGCGCGCCAGCTGCACCGCGAGGCTGGTATCCAGCACGTCGGACGAGGTCATGCCCTGGTGCACGAACCGCGCCTCGGGCCCGACGATCTCGGACAGATGGGTGAGGAAGGCGATGACGTCATGCTTCACGTCGCGCTCGATGGCGTCGATGCGGTCCACGTCGAATTCGGCGTCCCGGCCGAGTTCCCAGATCTTGGCGGCGGCGTCCTTGGGCACGATGCCAAGCTCGGCCATGGCGTCGGCGGCATGGGCCTCGATCTCGAACCAGATGCGGAAACGCGCTTCAGGGGACCAGAGGCTGGCCATTTCCGGGCGGCTGTAGCGGGGGATCATCGCGGCGCTCTTTTCATTATCGGCAAGGCGAGCCCTGTATCAGATCGACGCCGCTTTCGGTAGCGCCGCCGACGCTGCCTATATGTGGGCATTTGCATGACGCAGGCTGCGGCGGGCTGGCTTCAAGCCGCAATGCCGGATAAGACGCGGCGC
Source organism: Rhizobiales bacterium 32-66-11 (assembly GCA_002304505.1). Taxonomy (GTDB): domain Bacteria; phylum Pseudomonadota; class Alphaproteobacteria; order Rhizobiales; family Xanthobacteraceae; genus NCEH01. The sequence continues at coordinate 42,884 of NCEH01000003.1, forward strand.
ACAGGCGGGGCATCGTTGAGGCCGCGCCTTCCCGCAACGGCTTTGCGGGGTTAGGTTGGGGGCGTCCGAGGACGCCGATGCCCGGAGAACATGAGTGCTGTACGTGTCCACGCGCGGCGAGGCGCCGCCTTTGTCCTTCGCCGATGCCTTGCTGGCGGGTCTTGCCCGTGACGGCGGCCTTTATGTGCCGGAAAGCTGGCCGACCCTCACGGCCGACGAAATCGCGGCGCTGGCGGGCCGGCCCTATGCCGAAGTGGCCCGCAAGATCATCTCTCCCTTCGTGGCCGGCGCGATCCCCCAGCCCGCGCTCGATCTGATGATCGAGGACGCGTACCGCAATTTCCGCCACCCGGCGACCACGCCCCTGGTTCAGCTCGGCCCCAACCGCTTCGTGCTGGAGCTGTTCCACGGCCCGACCCTGGCGTTCAAGGACGTGGCCATGCAGCTGCTGTCGCGGCTGATGGACCATGTGCTCTCCGCCCGTGGCGCGCGGGCGACCATCGTCGGCGCCACCTCGGGTGACACCGGCAGCGCGGCCATCGAGGCGTTCCGCCATTCCGATGCGGTGGATGTGTTCATCCTCTATCCCCATGGCCGCGTGTCGGAGGTGCAGCGCCGGCAGATGACCGGCGTTGGCGCGCACAATGTCCATGCGATCGCGGTGGAAGGCACGTTCGACGATTGCCAGGCCCTGGTGAAGGGCATGTTCAACCACCACGCCTTCCGCGACCGCATGGCGCTGGCGGGGGTGAATTCCATCAATTGGGCGCGCATCGTCGCCCAGGTGGTCTATTATTTCTATGCCGCTACCGCCCTCGGCGCCCCGGCGCGGGAGGTGTCGTTCGTCGTCCCCACCGGCAATTTCGGCGACATCCTGGCCGGTTGGGTCGCCAAGCGCATGGGCCTGCCGATCCACGATCTCACCATCGCGACCAATGTGAACGACATCCTCGTCCGCACGCTGGAGAGCGGGCGCTATGAGGTGCGCGGGGTGCAGCCCTCGTACTCGCCGTCGATGGACATCCAGGTCTCGTCGAATTTCGAACGTGTCCTGTTCGAAGCGCTCAACCGCGAGTCCACCGTGCTGCGCCAGCTGATGGCCTCGCTGACCCAGTCCGGCGCATTCACCCTGCCGCGCGAGGCGATGGCCACCATCTGCGGGGAATTCTCCGCCGGCCGGGCGGACGAACCGGAGACGCTTGCCACGATCACCCGCACCTATCGCGAGGCGGACTATGTGATCGACCCGCATACCGCCGTCGCGCTCGCGGTTGCCGGGAAGGTGGAGCACAATCCGCGCATTCCGCAGGTGATCCTGTCCACCGCCCATCCGGCCAAGTTCCCGGATGTTGTGGAAGCCGCCACCGGCAAGCGGCCCGCGCTGCCCGCCCATATGGCGGACCTGATGACCCGCAAGGAGAAGACCACTATCTTGCCCAACGATCTCGCGGCCATCGAACGCTTCATCTCCACCCATTCCCGCATCACGTCGGGCGCCGCGGCATGAGCGTCACGCGGACCACCCTGGACAACGGCATCACCGTTCTTTCCGACCCCATGCCGCATCTCGGCACGGTCTCGCTCGGCATCTGGGTCGGGGCGGGCGCGCGGGACGAGCAGGAGAACGAGCACGGCATCTCCCATCTGCTGGAGCATATGGCGTTCAAGGGCACGCGGCGGCGCTCCGCCCGCCGCATCGCCGAGGAAATCGAGCAGGTGGGCGGCGATATCAATGCCGCCACCTCGGTCGAGCACACCTCTTATAACGTGCGCGTGCTGGGCGAGGATCTCGGGCTCGGGCTCGATATCCTGGCCGACATCCTCACCGATCCGGCCTTCGCGCCGGACGAGCTGGTGCGCGAGCAGAATGTGATCGTGCAGGAAATCGGCGCGGTGCAGGACACCCCCGACGATCTCGTGTTTGACCTGTTCCAGGAGCGCGCATTCCCGGACCAGGCCATCGGGCGGTCCATTCTCGGCACGCCGGAAACGGTGCGCGGCTTCAATTCGGCCGGGCTCGGCGCCTATCTGGAGCGCAGCTATCGCGGCCCGCGCATGGTGGTGTCGGCTTCCGGCGCCGTGGATCACGAAAAACTGGTGCGCGAGGCCGCCGACCGGCTGCGCCCCATCGGCCCGGGGCAGAAGCCGGCAACGCCGCTTGCCGCCTATGGTGGTGGAACGGTGCTGACGCCCCGCGATCTGGAGCAGGTCCATATCGTGCTGGGGCTCGAGGGGCGGTCCTATACCGACCCCGGCTATCACGCGCTTCAAGTGCTGACGAACGTGCTCGGCGGCGGCATGTCCTCGCGCCTGTTCCAGGAAGTGCGCGAGACGCGGGGCCTGTGCTATTCGATCTACGCCTTTCACTGGGCCTATGCGGATACCGGCCTGTTCGGCATCTATGCGGGCACGGATCAGGGCGATGTGGGTGAATTGACCGATGTGGTCATCGATCAATTGCTCGCCTTGGCGGACGGCGCCAGCGAAGTGGAAGTGAATCGCGCCAAGGCGCAGATGAAGGTCGGGGTCCTGACTGCGCAGGAAAGCTCCGGCGCGCGGGCCGATCAGGCGGCGCGGCAGATCCTCGGGTTCGACCGGATCATTCCGGTGGAGGAAATCGTCGCGAAAGTCGAAGCCGTCACGGTGGAGAGCGTGCGCGCCAGCGCGCGCGACCTGCTGGCCCATGCACGTCCCACCTTATCGGCCATCGGCCCCGGAAAGGGGCTTGAACCGGCCGCGCGGGTTGTGGAACGTTTGACGTTGCGGTGACGCACATCAGTCCTCGCTGTGGCGGACCGACGCATGTGGTTGTTCAGTTCTATCTTCGAGCAAAGCGTGTTGCATGCGATCATGGGCGAGGGCGTCTATTTGCGTGTGCCGCAGATGAAGGACTTTGCGAGCTGGCAGGCTCTGCGGGAAGAAAGCCGTGACTTTCTCTCCCCGTGGGAGCCGCTCTGGCCCGTGGACGACCTGACGAAGGGCGCCTTTCGCCGCCGTCTGCGGCATTATGCGCGCGATATGCAGCGCGACGAAGCCTATCCGCTTTTCATTTTCCGCGCGGGGGACGATTGTCTCCTCGGCGGGCTCACCTTGTCGAATGTGCGGCGCGGCGTGTGCCAGGCCGCGAGCCTCGGCTATTGGATGGGCGCGCGCCACGCCGGGCAGGGCTATATGACGGCGGCCGTCGCCGCCCTGATTCCCGTTGCCTTCGACGTGCTGCATCTGCGCCGCATCGAGGCGGCGTGCATGACCAATAATGCCGCCTCGATCAAGCTGCTGCGAAAACTGGGGTTCGTCTCCGAAGGCCTGGCGCGCGAATATCTCTGCATCAACGGCACGTGGGAAGATCATTTCCTGTTCGCGCGCCTGCGCAGCGATGGCGCCGAGCCCCGGCCGTTCCAGGAGGCGCCGTCCTACGAGGCGCCGTTTGCGCCGCGCCGCGAACCCTCGAGAGCCTGATCGCGCCCGTCCCGGTTGAATGGTAAGGTCAGTTTGCGGGCAGCGCGGCCGACGAGGGCTTCGCCAATTGCTCGATCACCGAGCGCACCGCGGCTTCGCCGGAGCCGCGCGCGCGCACCGCATCGAGCAAAGGCTGGGCCGCCCCTGACCGGCGAATGAGGCTCTGCGGGTCGATCATCACATTGGGGCTGGTCCAGGGGCCTTGAACCAGGAACGGCAGATCGAACGCCAGCTTGTCGCTGCTCGCACCGGCCGCGGGCAACAGGCCCGCCTGGCCATGCAGATCCAGGTCGCGCAGAATGACCGAGACGGTCCCGCTGACATTCACCCGCACGTGCTTGGCTTCCAGCCGGCCCTCGTCCACATTGGCCATGCCCTTGGCGATCGTCAGCTTCGCCGCCAGCGCATCATAGGCGGTGCGCCCGCCACGCAGGTCGCCGCCGGCCGAAAGCGGGCGTTGCTCGATGCGCTTGAGCACCTGCCCCACATCCAGCCCGACCACCGCGCCGGCCTTGCCCGAGAGCGCGACACGGCCATGCAGGCTCTGGGCGATCTCGAAAACGCTCTCGCCGGATCCTTCCAGCAGCAATTGAAGGTCGCCCTTGCCTTCCAGCTTGCGCAGGCCGGCCAGATCGTCGAGCGCCTGGTCGAGCGCGACATCCATGGCGTCGCCTTCCAGATGCACCAGGATGCCTTCGGCGGCATCGGGGCGCGGGGCGACGGTGAGCGAGGCGCGCACCGCGCCGCCCCAGGCCTGCACATTGCCCAGCGCCAGAACCAGCCGGCCCGCGCGCAAAGTGGCGCTGGTGGCGACGCGCTCGAACGTCCGGTCCTCGGCGCGCACAGTCCCGGCGGAGAGCCGCAGGTCCACATCCACCGCCTTGAGGCCATTGGTGGAGAGCGTGCCGCGATCCCAATTGGTGCCGCTCTCGTCGGTCAGGACCAGCCGGCCGTACGGGGTCACGTTCAGGCTGTCGGCGGCGAACGTGCCCTGCACCGAGGGGCGCGGACCGTCGAGCTTGACCGAGAGCGCGCCCTCGCTGCGATTGCCGTCCAGCTCCGCATTGGCGGGCGTCAGGGAGATTTCGCGGGGGGTCGCGGACACCTTGCCGGAAAAGGAGAAACGCCCGAACCCGCCCGAGGTGGGCGTCGGCAGCTCGATCCAATCGAGCAGGCCGCGCAGCGCGCTTGTTTCACCGGAGGCGTCGCCGAGCAGGCTTGGCGAGGCCCCGCCCGCGGCCAGCCCGCGGAATCGCACCCAGGAGGTTCCGGTGGAAAGATCGACCCGGCTTTCGCTCGCCCGGCCGGCGAGAAAGGCTGCGGCGTCGGCGATGGCGATGCGGCCTTCCACCTGCCGGTCCCGCCACGTGAAATCCAACGTCAGCGCCAGCGCCGAGCCGGACGAGCGGTCGAGCGAGGCATCAATGTCGCTGATCAATTCCTGGGTGAGGCCCTCAGGGCTGCGCATCGCGATGGTGCCGCCGCGCAAGCGCAATTCGGGAACGTCCAGGTCTCCCACCAACGGGCCGAGGCGCAGGGCGCGGGGCAGGTGCTTGCCGGTCATGAGAAGGGTGGGGCGCAGCAGCGTGATGTCCGCCACTTCCATCTGGCCGAGCAGCAGCGGCAGCAGGCGCAGCCGCGCCACCGCGCCTTCGGCATCGAAGACGGCGCCATCGCCGAGTGACACCGCGAACTTGCCGAGGATCAGGCGTGGCGACGGTAGCAGCGCGACGCCGGGCGCCTCGGTCTCATCATCGGTGTCCGTGTCCGCGATCCGGGCGACTCCACCGGTCGCGCGCAACAGGGCGTCATCCGCGAGGCGCCGCACTTCATGGGCCGGCACCAGTGCGGGAACGAGGACCATCGCGGCGACGCAGACGGCAGCGAGCACAGATGCGGTCGCGGCCAGAATCAACATCACCCGCCGGGCCGTTGCACCGAAATTCACCACGTATTCATCCGGTCTTCGGGTTTGGGACAGGGCTCGTGCCGCACCGAGCCGAAAGCTTCTATCACTTCTCCCAGGGAGCTGGGACATTCTTCGGGGTCTGTGTCGGTTTGATGGCTGTGCCGCCCCATGGACCCGCTAGCAGATGGCTTATCCAAGGGCTATGTCTTAGGCAGCATCCAACCGCCGTGGCACGCGGCGGCAAATTCAGGGAGGGCATCGTGACTCAACGGGAACACCTGCTGTGGAAACCGGATGCCGAGCGCATCGCTCGCACCCATGTCACGGCGCTGATCGGCGCGGTCAACAGCAAGCACGGCCAGTCTCTTGCGTCCTATGCCGACCTCCACGCCTGGACCATCGCCAACCCGGCCGATTTCTGGGACATGGTGTGGGACGACTGCGCCGTGATCGGCGAAAAGGGTGTCCAGCGCCTGGTCGACGGCGACAAGATGCCGGGCGCGCAATTCTTTCCCGATGCGAAGCTGAATTTCGCCGAAAACCTGCTGCGCAAGCGCGGCGACGAAACCGCGATCGTATTCCGCGGCGAGGACAAGGTGAAGAAGCGCCTGTCCTTCGATGAATTGCACGCCTTGACCTCCCGCATCCAGCAGGCGCTGAAGGCGGAAGGGGTCGGCGTGGGCGACCGGGTCGCCGCGATGATGCCGAACATGCCGGAAACGGTGGCCATCATGCTGGCCGTGACATCGCTCGGCGCGATCTTCTCTTCGTGTTCTCCCGATTTCGGCGAGCGCGGCGTATTGGACCGGTTCGGCCAGATCGAGCCCAAGGTGTTCTTCGCCTGCGACGGCTATTGGTACAATGGCAAGCGGGTCGATATCGGCGACAAGCTGGTTCAGGTGGCGGCCGGGCTGCCCACCGCCCAGAAGGTCGTCATCGTGCCCTATCTGGACTGCGCCGACGAGGTGGCCGCCAAGCTGCCGCGCGCCTCCAGCTTCCCCGCCTTCATCGAACCCTACACCGCCGCTGCGGTCAGCTTCGAGCGGGTGCCGTTCAACCAGCCGCTCTACATCGCCTTTTCCTCCGGCACGACGGGCGTGCCCAAGTGCATCGTGCACGGCGTCGGCGGCACCTTGCTCCAGCATCTGAAGGAACACCGCTACCAGTGCGACCTGAACGCCGGCGACCGGCTGTTCTATTTCAGCACCTGCGGCTGGATGATGTGGAACTGGCTGGTGTCCGGGCTCGGCATCGGTGCCACCTTGTGCCTGTTCGACGGCTCGCCTTTTGCCCCGAACCCGCAGGTGCTGTTCGATTATGCGCAGGACGAGAAGTTCACGCTGTTCGGCACCTCGGCCAAATATATCGATTCGCTGCACAAGGAAGGCGTGCGGCCCTGCGACACCCATGATCTGTCGTCGGTGAAGCTGATCACCTCCACGGGCTCGCCGCTGGCGCCCGAGGGCTTCGAATACGTGTATGACGCCATCAAGAAGGACGTGCATCTCGCCTCCATCTCCGGCGGCACGGACATCATCTCCTGCTTCGTGCTCGGCGATCCCACCGCGCCGGTGTGGGCGGGCGAGATCCAGGCGGCCGGCCTCGGCATGGCGGTGGACGTGTGGTCGGAAGAGGGCGTGCCGGTGCGCCAGGAGCGCGGCGAGCTGGTCTGCACCAAGCCGTTCCCCTCCATGCCGGTGAAATTCTGGAACGACCCGGAAGGCGCGAAGTATCACGCCGCTTATTTCGAGCGCTTCCCGAACATCTGGTGCCATGGCGATTTTGCCATGTGGACCGAGCACGGCGGCATCATCATTCTCGGCCGCTCCGACGCCACGCTGAACCCGCAGGGTGTGCGCATCGGCACGGCGGAAATCTACGCCCAGGTGGAGCAGATCCCCGAGGTGATGGAATCGGTCGCCATCGGCCAGGATTGGGACAATGACGTGCGCGTGGTGCTGTTCGTGCGGCTGCGCGAAGGCATCAAGCTGGACGATGCCTTGATCGCCCGCATCAAGGGCCAGATCCGCACCGGCGCCAGCCCGCGCCACGTGCCCGCCAAGGTGGTGCAGGTGGACGACATTCCCCGCACCCGCTCGGGCAAGATCACCGAACTTGCGGTGCGCGAGATCGTCCACGGGCGGCCGGTGAAGAACACCGATGCCCTCGCCAATCCCGAGGCCCTGTTCCAGTATCAGGACCTGCAGAGCCTGCGCAGCTGAGCGCCTGCCGGCTGCGAGAGCGCGCAAGGTGAGACCGGGCGTGTCGTGGGCGATCCCCGCGGCACGCCTTTGCGTTTGGGATCGCCGGGCCGCGCTGCGCGGCCCTTAGAGCCTGATCGGTGAATCAGTCTCTAAACACTTATGAGAGAAGGCGTTATCCGGTCCGCTTGCGATGCAAGCTGACCGGCGTGCTCTACCGTGGATCGGGGGCCGGGCTCGGGCTCACGGGGCTGCGGCTGGTGGAGGTCGGGACGCCGGCCCGCGAGACCCGCGCCAGCAGGATCACCGGCGCCAGTCCCACCAGCACGATCAGCAGGGCCGCCAGCGCCCCGTCCTCATAGGTGCTGCGGGCGGCTTCCGCATAGATGTGGGTCGCCAGGGTCTCGACTCCGAGCGGGCGCAGCAGCAGCGTCGCCGGCAATTCCTTCATGCCGTCCACGAACACCATGAGGGCAGCGGTGGCCAGCGCCGGGCGCAGCAGCGGCAGATGGATGCGCCGCACGGTCGCCCGCTGCGAGCAGCCGAGGCTGCGGGCCGCCATGTCGAGATGCAGCGACAGCTTGGAATAGCCCGCCTCCAGCCCGCCGATGGGGATGGTGAGGAAGCGGATGGCATAGGCGATCACCAGCGCCGCGCCGGAGCCCGAGAGCAGCAGGCCGGTGGACACGCCGAACAGGGACGTCATCGCCCGGTTCACCGCATTGTCGAACCCCGCGAGCGGCGTCAGCAGGCCGATGGCGAGCACCGTTCCCGGCACCGCATAGCCAAGGCCGCCGATGCGCGCGAACCACACCGCCAGCGGCGAGCGCGTCAGCCGCTGCGCCATGGCGACCACCGATCCGAGCGCGAGCGCCACCAGCGTGCCCGACAGGGCGAGCAGGGCGCTGTTGCGGGTTTCCACCAGAATGCCGCCGGAAAATCCGCTGAACTCGATACGCTGCGCCGCGGCGGTCGCCAGATGCAGTACCGGCACCACGAACCCCAGCAGGATCGGCAGGCAGCAGAACATCATGGCGGCGATCCCTGCGCCCCCGGTCAGGTGCAGCGGCGCCTGCGGGCGCGTCGAGCCGGTGGCCACATAGCGCGCACCATGCCGGGCCCAGCGCTCGGTGAGGATCACCGCGAGCACCAGCACCAGCATCACCAGAGCGATCTGCGCCGCGCCGGGCAGGTTCGCCCGGTTCACCCAGGTGGTGTAGATGGACACCGTCAGGGTGCGCATGCCGAGGAATTCGGAGGCGCCGATATCGCCCAAGGCTTCCAGCAGCACCAGCGTGACCCCGGCGACGATCGCCGGGCGCGCCAGCGGCAGGGCGATGCGCAGGATGGTGCGCATGCGGCTTGCCCCAAGCGTCCGCGCCACTTCCAGCGCTGCCGCCGACTGCACGATGAAGCTCGCGCGGGCGGAGAAATAGACATAGGGATACAGCACGCAGCTCAGCACGAAGATGCAGCCGCCCACCGAGCGCACATCCGGCAGATGAAGGCCGCGCGGGCTGGAAATGCCGAGCCCCCAGCGAATGGCGCTCTGCACCGGGCCGAGCGGATGCAGCACGTCGAGATAGGAATAGGCGACGATGTAGCTCGGCACCGCGAGGGGCAGCAGCAGCGCCCAGTCCAGCAGCTTGCGGCCGGGAAAGTCGCACGTTGCCACCAGCCAGGCGCACGGCACCGCCATCAAGACGGTCGCGATGCCCACCCCTACCAGCAGGGTCAGGGTCTGCCCGAGGGCCACCGGCAGCACCGATTCGACGAGGTGCGGCCACAGGTCGCCGGACCCCTGCAACGCGATTTCGACCAGCGCGACCACCGGCAGCAGCACGAAGCCAGCCACCGCCCCAGCCCCGATCAGAAGCCGGGACACTTTTTTGGTGCCCGGCAGCTGAAGGGATGTGTGGCCGGGCAGGGTCCCTGGATTCTGCTCGAAGGTCGCGTCGCTCACGATGATGCGTCGATCAATTGTCGAAGCCGACCTTGTCGATCAGCTCGCTGGCCTTCTTGCGCGCCTTGGCGATGTCCACCAGCGAGATGGGATCGACCTTCAGCGGGCCGAGGTCGCCGATGATGGGGTCCACCTTGGCGCCGGCGAGGATCGGATATTCCATGTTCTGCTGCGCATAGATGTGCTGCATGTCGGGTGAGACGGCGAATTCCAGCAGCTTGATGGCATTGGCCTTGTTGGGCGCATTCTTCGCCACGGCGGCGCCGGAGACGTTCACATGGGTGCCGCCGCCCTCGAAGGTGGGCAGCACCACGTCGATGCCCTCGCCCCACTTCTTCTGGTCCGGCCCGCCTTTGCCCGAGCGCATGAGCCCGACATAATAGGAATTGCCGACCGCGATGTCGCAGATGCCGCCGAGGATGTCGCGGGCGCCTTCGCGGTCGCCGCCGGTGGCCTTGCGCGCGAGATTGGCCTTCAGGCCGCGCAACCAGTCCTCGGTCTTGGCTTCGCCGTGATGGACGATATAGGCGGCGGTCAGCGCGACATTATAGGGGTGCTGGCCCGAGCGGATGCAGACCTTGCCCTTCCATTTGGGATCGGCCAGATCCTCATAGTGGAAGTTGGCCAGCTTCACGTCCTTCGCCTCATAGACCAGGCGGGCGCGCATGGAGAGGGCGTACCAGTTGCCCGCCGGATCGCGCAGATTGGCCGGCACGGCGGCGGTGAGGGCTGCGGTTTCCACCGGCTGGGTCACGCCCGCGTCCACCACGTCCAGCAGATTGCCCACGTCCACGGTCATCAGCACGTCGGCGGGGGAGGCGGCGCCTTCCGCCTTCACGCGCTCGGCCAGGCCGTCCTTCACGAACACGCTGTTGACCGTGATGCCGGTGGCCTTGGTGAAGGCCTCGAACAGCGGCGCCGAAAGGCCGGGCTCGCGAGTCGTGTAGACATTGACCACCTCTTCCGCCGTTGCGGGCGCAGCGGACAGCATCGCCCAGCTGCAAGCGGCGAGAAGAAGAGGGGAGCAAGCTTTCCTGGACAGAGTTTTTCCGGACATGAACACGCCTCATCAAGCGATGCGGCAGCGGCACGCGCTGCCAATCTCTGATTGATCGCTAACGCGCCACCCTACGCAGCGTCAACGAAAGAGCGTGTGAAGACAAAAGGTTAGAGCATATCTAAACAAGATGTTGCGGGGCCAAAAAAGAAAAAGCCCGGTGTTTCCACCGGGCTTTCAGAACAGGAGAAGCAAAAAAGCTCAGTGCTCGTCGAGCTCGCCAATGTGATGCTGCGCATAGAGCGGCAGGCCGAGCTTGGCGACGAGGTCGAGCTGTGTCTCGAGGAAGTCGATATGGCCTTCCTCGTCCGTCATCAGCTCTTCGAACAGGTCACGGCTCGGGAAATCCTTTACGGAATGGCAATAAGCCGCCGCTTCCTGATACAGGGCACGGGCTTCCTGCTCGGCGGCCAGATCGGCGTCGAGAATTTCCTTCACGTCCTGGCCGATGCGCAGCGGATCGAGCACCTGCAGGTTCGGGAAGCCGTCGAGGAACAGGATGCGGTCTACGAACTTGTCGGCGTGCACCATCTCTTCGATGGATTCGGCGCGCCACTTCTTGGCCAGGGCCTTGTATCCCCAATTGTCGAGCATGCGGTAATGCAACCAGTATTGGTTAATCGCGGTGAGCTCCGAACGAAGGCCCCGGTTCAGATACTCGATGACCTTGGCATCACCCTTCATGTCCACAACTCCTTAAAGCGGCGCCGCATGGCTCCGTCTCACTGGAAATATAGTTAGAGAAGTTCTAAACTAAGAGCAAGCCCAGTGCCTACTCCGGGTTTTCCCTCATTCCGCTGCGATAAGCCGGCCGGTGAGTGCGGCCGCCGGACATTCGGCAGCGCAGGAAGAGCAGGAGCTTTGTACCTGATCCATGATGGCGCGAATAGTACGCGCACAGCGTCCGCACTGCGGCGAACAGCCCAGGCACCGATACACCTCGCCCGGCGAGCGGGCGCCGCCCGAGGACGCCAGGGCGTCGCGGACCTGATGATCAGAAAACACGTTGCACGAACAAACGATCATGGCTCGACCAAGATCTCCGTTGCTTAGAGAGGCTCTAAACAACACCGTAACTGTGTTATTTCTGGCAGACGCCTGCGCGCCTCGTCAATGCCATTACCCCCTCAATGTGGGATCGGCAGGCGACATTGGAAGGCTTTAAAACTAAACCTTCGAATAGTTCTATTTTGCGGGCGCGACCACGACGCAGCGGAAATGGTGGCCGGTGTTCACTTCGGCAGGCGCAGTTCGCTGAGCATCCCGCCCTCGATACCGCGCCGCAGGTTCAGCGATCCACCGACGCTGCGCGCCAGCGTGGCAATCCGCGCCATGCGGAACGGCAGGCCGGCGGTTCCGAAGCGGTCCGCGACCGCGGCAGGGCGGGTCACGTCGAGCGCCTGCGCGATTTCCTCTTCCGAGAGGCTGGCCCCCTCGTCGCGGATCAGCACCGCCACCGAGGTCATGGCGCCGTCGCTCTCGCCCGGCTCCGCGAGGGTCGAGATGAGGACATATTGCCCCTCGGGCGTGCCGCGCAGGGCTTCTTCCAGCAGCAGGCGCAGCATTTGCGCGGTGCGGGCGCCATCGCAGCGGATGGTGGCGTGCGGGTTGAAATCGCGCCGGATCAGGATGCGCCGGCGTTGCGCGGTTCCCGCCAGATGGGCCACCGCTTCGTCCACCAGCGTGTTGATGTCCAACACCGTGCGGATGGGTTCGCCGGAGGGCGCGATCAGGCCCTCGATATCTTCGAGCGTGGCCATCAGCTGGCGTCCGGCGAGCACGGCGCCTTCCGCAAGCTTGCTGTAGCGACGCGTGCCGATGGCACCGAACGCGCCGGAGCGGACCGCTTCCACGAACCCGAACATCACGTTCAAAGGCTCGCGCACGCCGTGGGAGAGCCGGCGCAGCAGCGCGTCCGTATCCTGCAACGGCCGCGCCGCCGTGGCATCCTGGAGAACCGCGCTCTCGCGGAACACGGCGCAATAAACCGGCAGGTCGTCGGGAGAACGCTCGGTCCGCGCGATCGTCACGTCGAGCGCCGGGCGGCCAGTGCCATCTTCGAGCCGAACGCCGGACGTGCTGACGCGTCCGTCCTGCGCGCCTGCGGCCGAGGCGAACAGCGCCTCCACCACAGGCCGGTCGTCGGCGTGGAACAGCGTGGCGAAGGCGGTGCCGACCCGCGCGTCGCGGTCGAGGCCGCCCATGCGGAGCGCGGCCCGGTTCAGATAATCCACAATGCCCGAAGCATCCAGCAAGGCGACCGGCACGGGAATGAGGTCCAGCGCCTCATGGCGCACCCGATGCCGCGCCAGCGCACGGGCGGCCGGCCCGTCCGGCGCCGCGGCCTCGATCGCCCGCACCAGATGCACGAGGGCGGTCTCGCCGTTCCAGGGCGCGGAGACCAGGCGCACTTCCACCGGCAGGGCCTCGCCCTCGGCGCGCGCGAAATGCAGCTGGCCATCGGTGCCCTCGCGCCACAGGCGCGCGGCGACGCCGCCGGTGCGCTGGAACGCCTGCACATCGCCAACGCCCGCCCAGCCGAGAATGGTGCGATTGACGCGCACGAAACGGCCCTGCTGCTGAACCGCGATGCCGAGCGGAAGCCGGTCCAGCAGGCTGTCGGCGGATTCGACCCCGGCCCGGCCGGTGGCAGAGGCAGCGCTCTCATCCGTGGCCGAACCCAGAAGTGCCGGACCAAGGAAATTCGGGGAAAGGGGAGGGGGAGCAAGGAGAGCGTCGGGCACCGTTGCGGACGGCGCGCCACGCCAATCCGCGGCATCTGTCCGCGATGGCGCGTCCGTGACGGCGCCTGCGGCCTCTGGTTCGCGCGGGCGGATTTTGTCTTGCTCGCGGGCGATCTCCTCGCCGGCGAGGTCCGGCGCGGAGCCGTGGTCATCGTCCGCCGGGGGGGATATCGTGCCGCCATCGCGCGTCGGCTGCGGCGCATTCCAGCCGTTCACGGCCTCGTGGAGCGTGCGGGCGATCTCGTGAAACGCGGAGCGCTCCCGCTGCGTGAGCGGACCGCCGCGCAGCGGCACGACATTCACCGGCGCATCGTCGCGCTCACCACCCTTGCCCATGCCGGCGGGCGTATCATCGAAGGCGGTGCGCGGCCACAGGATTCCAAAGCCGCGCACGCCGATGCGGCGGCGCATCCCGTCCAGCAGCGGCATGCCGCCGAGCACGATCCGGCGCGGGTGCGGCTCCTGCGTGTGGACCAGCACGTCGGCGAAGCTCGCGCCCGCCTCGATCGCCGCGTCGATGGCGGCGCTGTCGCGCAGCAGGCCCGCGTCCACCAATTGCCGGAAGCTGCGCCCGAGCCACCCGCCGAGCCGCAGGCCGAGCCCGTCGACGGCGGATTCCGAAAGAAAACGGATGACCCCGGCGCCGTCCGCTTCCCATGTGAAGCGCACCGGGCGCGGCTCCTGCGTCATGTCGCGCGCCTCCGCTGCGGGCGTCTCGTGCGTGGGCGGGGGGGTCTGCGGCGCAAGGGCTTCGGGATCGACAAACAGCACCAGCCGTCCGAGGGGCGAGGAGAGGCAGGCGCAGGAGAACATGCGCGCGGTCAATTGCGCCGGCAGGCGAACCCGTTCCAGATGTCGCATGCCGTTCGGGTCGGCGACGACCTGTCGCATGATGTCCAGCACGGATTTCGGTGCCGGCTGATCTTCGCGAAGGCCGAGCTTCGCGCAGGCGGCGGTGGCGGCAATGATCTTGCCGTCCCGGATCGATACCAGGAACGAGGGAAGGTCGCCGCGTCGCAGAGGAGCGAGCGCCGGTTCGTTCAAGGCCAAGAGGCGCGACGTGTGTTCGCTCATCACTGCGAATGACACCCCTTGTTTTTCGGCCGTACCATCTCGACCTGGATCCCAGCAACCTGCATTCTATGCTGGCAGATAAACCTTAACAGTACCGCAAACCCGTAGCCGTCGCATTAATGTTTCATATTGCGGTGTCTAGGCAGAGATAGACTAAGATGCGGTAGGAGCGGCCGGCGCCGTTGGCTGATCTCCCCAAAAGCCCGAGGAGTGATGACGATGACCACGAAACTGGGTCCCGATCTTGAGCTGCCCGTGGAATTGAGGGCCATTGCCGAAAAAAACGTCACGCAGGCGCGCCAGGCCTTCGACACCCTGTTCGATACGGCCCGCAGCGCCGTGAACGAGTCGGAAGGGCGGATCGAGGAAGTGCGGTCCGGCATGCGTGAACTGCGTCAGAAGACCCTCGGCCTCGTCGAATCCAACGTAAATGCCAGCTTCGACTTCCTGAACAAGCTGGTGCGCGCCAAGAGCCCGCAGGAAGTGCTTGCGCTGCAAGCCGAATTCGTCACCGCCCAGGTTCAGGCGGTGGCCAGCCAGGCCGCGGCCCTCGGTTCGGATGCGCGCAATCTCGGCGAATCCACCGTGCGCTCGCTTGACGAGCACGCCCGCGCGCTGGCGGAGCGCGTCCAGGCCCTCGGCGCCGCTGCGGCGCAGCATGCCAAGTCCACCGCCGAGTCCGCCCAGGCGGCCGGCACCGCCGCCGCGCACGATGCCCAGGCCGCGACCCAGCAGGCCGCCAGCCAGTTCGAGCAGCCGCAGGATCCGAACCGGACCTACTGAAGAAATTCGGCTGAAGTCGTTGTGCGGCGCAAAAACAATTTTTGTGCCGCACACTTTCGAGGTATAGTGTCGCGGGGTCGAGGCTGAGGGCAGGAAAGTCGCTTGGCAGTGTTCGAGCGCGCTTTTCGGCCTGCGCGGGCCTGAATTGAAGCCAAGCCACCGCACCGAGGGAACTATGAACGACACCTTTGCCAAAGCCTTCCAGGACCAAATGAACGCTGCCAACGGCGCGTTTTCCAAGATGGAAGTTCCGGCCGCTTTCCGCGAAATGGCGGAAAAGAGCGTCGAGAGCTATCGCGACAATTACGAAAAGCTCAAGGCTGCCGCAACGCAGACCAGCGACATCCTCGAAGACAGCTATTCGACCGCGAGCAAGGGTGTCTCCGAATACAATCTCAAGTCGCTCGAAATCCTGCGCTCGAACGTGAATGCCGCGTTCGATTTCTTCGCGTCGGTGGTTTCCGCGAAGTCGGCGGCCGAGACCCTCAACAAGGCGGCCTGATCGCCCGTCTTCGTTTCTAAGCTTCGAAGAGGCGCCGGTTCTCCGGCGCCTTTTTATTGCGCTTTTTATTGCGGCGCTTTTGTCGCGGCCGCGCCCTCCGCGCGCCCCGACTTCATCCGCGCCCGACCCGTGCGCCGGCGGTCCGATCTGCCGCCACCCGCACGCCGTGCGCTATCCTTTGCCTGTCGTCACGGGATCGCGCCTTGACGGGCACCGCGCGTCTTGCCAAGACGCGCGGGTCCAAGTGAGCACAAAATGCGCGCCATCGGTTCCTATTCGCCCATCCTGCTTGTCGGCCCGTCCTGGGTCGGGGACATGGTGATGGCGGCGAGTCTGATCGAAAGCCTGCGCATCCGCGATCCCGGCCGCCCCATCGATGTCATCGCGCCGCCGGCGTCGCTGCCGATCGCGCGGCTGATCCGGGGCGTGCGCCGGACCATTCCCCTCGGCCTCGGCCATGGCGAGTTCGGCCTCATGCAGCGCTGGAAGGCCGGGCGCGCGCTGCGCAAGGAAGGCTATGGCAAGGCCATCATCCTGCCGCGCGCCTTCAAGGCCGCCATCGTGCCCTTCGCCGCCGGCATTCCCGAGCGCATCGGCTATGCCGCCGAGGGCCGCAGCCTGCTGCTGACGGATTCGCGCCCCGACCGGGATCGCAAGACCGCGCGCACCATCGACCGTTTCGTCGCCCTCGGCGCCCCGCGCGGCGACCAATTGGCCGCGCCCCGTCCCACCCTGTTCCTGCCCGACGGCGCGCGGGAAGCGGCGGCGGGGCGGTTTCCGCTCGCGGGGGAGGGGCCGGTGATGGCGCTCTGCCCGGGCGCGGAATATGGCCCCGCCAAGCAATGGCCGGCCACCAAGTTCGCCCGCCTCGCCGCCCGCGCGGTGGAAGCGGGATATCGCGTGCGCATCCTCGGCGGGCCGAAGGATGTGTCCATCGCGGCGCAGATCGTCAAGCTGAGCGGTGTGCCGGTGGACAATATCGCCGGCAAGACCACGCTGATGGACGCCGCCGCCTTGCTGGGCCTGGCGGATGTGGTGATCTCGAACGATTCCGGCCTCATGCATGTGGCCGGCGCGCTCGACCGGCCTTTGGTGGTGATCTACGGGTCCAGCTCGGAAAAGATGACGCCGCCCACCGGCCCCCGGTCGCGTGTCGTGGCGCGCGAGCTGCCCTGCCGCCCGTGCCACAAGCGCGAATGTCCGCTCGGCACCCTGGCCTGCCTGGAAGTGATCGCCCCCGAGGAGGTTCTGGCGGCGGCACGGGCCGTTCGGGCATGAAGGTTCTGGTGGTCAAGCTGTCGTCCCTGGGCGACGTGGTGCACACGTTCCCGGCGGTTACGGACGCCATGCGCGCGGTTCCCGGTCTCACGCTCGATTGGGCGGTGGAGGAAGCGTTCGTTCCCCTGGTGGAGACCCACCCCGCCGTGCGGCGTGCCATCCCCGTGCCGCTCCGGCGCTTGCGCAAGGCGCCCGGCGAAGCGTTGCGCAGCGCGGCCGCGGCGATCCGCGCCGCTTTGCGTGCGGAAACCTATGATGTGGTGATCGACGCCCAGGGGCTGATGAAGAGCGCCGCGGTCGGCCTGTTCGCGCGCGGACGGCGCCATGGTTTTGCCCGGGGCAGCGCCCGCGAGGGCCTCGCGACGTTTGCCTATCACACCAGCCACGCGGTGCCGGAAACCGAGCATATGGCGGTGCGGCTGCGCAAGCTGTTCGCCGCAAGCCTCGGCTACTCGCTGGCGGGGCTCGCCGCCGATGCCGGGCTCGCCGTGCCGGCCGAGGCGCAAGGGCAGGGGAACGAGCCGCCTTATATCGTGATGCTGCACGGCACCACCTGGCGCACCAAGACCTGGCCGGTAAAACACTGGCGCGATCTCGCCCTGATGGCGGCGGAACGGGGCTATGAAACCCGCATCTTCGCCCAGGGTCCGGAAGAGACGGCGCGCGCCACCGCCATCGCGGACCGGATCCCGGGGGTGCGGATCGTGCCGCCCGGCCCCATCACCGCGCTCGCGCCGGTGATTGCGCGGGCGCAGGCGGTGGTGAGCGTCGATTCCGGCCTCGGCCATCTCGCGGCCGCGCTCGCGGTGCCCACAATCGGGCTTTATGGCCCGACAAATCCGCGCCTGACCGGCCTTTTCGGGCCCAAGGCGCTGGAATTGAAATCGCTCCGCCCGTGTGCGCCGTGCGAGCGCGCCCAGTGCCGGATCGCGCCCGATCTGGTGGAAGGCCCGCCCTGCCTCACGGATTTCAGCGCGCGAGACGTCTGGCGCGCGCTCAATGTCCTGCGCTTCGGCCATGCCGATGCGATGGACAAGACCGGAAGCACCGTGGCACACGGGGGCACATCACCGCCTTCGCCTTGAATGGTAGCTTGAATGATCCGCACCGCCCGTTCCGCCCGCGATACCATCCTTGTCACCGGGGGCGCCGGCTTTATCGGTTCGAACATCGCCCGCGCATTTGCCGCCGACGGCTGGCGGGTGGTGGTCGCCGACTGGCTGGAGGACGGGCCGAAATGGCTCAATCTGCGCGACATCCTGCTGGATGACGTGATCCGGCCGGAGGCGGTGCCCGCCTTCGTGGAGCGCGAGGGCGGCCGGCTCGGCGCGATCGTCCATATGGGCGCGATTTCCGCGACCACGGAGCGGGACGGCGACAAGATCGTCGCCCGCAACATCCGCCCGACGCTGGATCTGTGGGACCAGTGCGCGCGCAAGGGCATCCGCTTCATCTATGCCTCCTCCGCCGCCACCTATGGCGACGGCACCGACGGCTTCAAGGATGAGGAGGGCGCCGCGGCGCTCGACCGCCTGGCGCCGCTCAACGCCTATGGCTGGAGCAAGCTCATGGCGGACCGCCGGTTCGCGGCCGATGTGGCGGCCGGCCGGCCGGTGCCGCCGCAATGGGCGGGCCTGCGCTTCTTCAACGTCTATGGTCCGGGCGAAGCCCATAAGGGCGACAT
This sequence comes from Rhizobiales bacterium 32-66-11, assembly GCA_002304505.1. Taxonomy (GTDB): domain Bacteria; phylum Pseudomonadota; class Alphaproteobacteria; order Rhizobiales; family Xanthobacteraceae; genus NCEH01. The sequence goes on from NCEH01000003.1 coordinate 61,538, forward strand.
GCGCTCGGTGATCCATAAGATCTATCCGACCGCCGCCGCCGGAGAGGCGGTGACGCTCTTCAAATCCCATGATCCGGGATATGAGGACGGCGGGCAGCTGCGGGATTTCGTCTATGTGGGCGATTGCGTCGCGGTGGTGCGCTGGCTGGTGGAAACGCCCACCGCGAGCGGCATCTTCAATGTCGGAACCGGGCAGGCGCGCAGCTTCGCGGATCTCGCCAAGGCGGTGTTCGCGGCGGCCGGCAGGGATCCGCGCATCACCTATGTCGATATGCCGGTTTCCATCCGCGACGCGTATCAATATTTCACCCAGGCGGACGTCTCCAAACTGCGCGCCGCGGGCTTTACCCGCCCGTTCACCACGCTGGAAGAGGGCGTGCGGATCTATGTCACCGAGCATTTGCGCGGGCGCAATTCCGCGTCATGAGCGGGACGCTCTCCATCGCAACGGCTGATCTTGCCCCAGGATACCGGCACCATGCTTCCTGATACCAAGCCCGGTCCCGTCGCCGTCATCGGCGATGTCATGGTGGATCGCTACATCCTCGGCTCGGTTTCGCGCATCTCGCCCGAGGCGCCGGTGCCGGTGCTGCTGCATGGCGCGGAACGCATCGTGCCCGGCGGGGCGGCGAACGTTGCGGCGAACGCCGCCGCCATGGGCGCGCCGATCCGCCTGGTGGGGCTTGTCGGGGCCGATGGGGAGGCCGACCAGCTGCGCGCCGCGCTCGCCCCTTATGCGCTGATCGACCTGTCCGGCCTGGTGGTGGACGCCGCCCGCCCGACCGTCACCAAGACGCGGGTGATGAGCGGGCGCCAGCAGATCGTCCGCATCGATGCCGAGATGTCCGCCCCGCCGTCCACCGCCATCGAGGACGCGTTGATCGCCGCCGCAAGCCGCGCCATGGCCGGCTGCGAGGTGGTGGTGCTCTCCGATTATGCCAAGGGCGTGCTCGGCGACCGTGCCGTCGCCGCTGTGCTGGCCGAGGCGCGCACGCTGGGCGTGCCGGTGATCGTCGATCCCAAGCGCCGCACCTTCGAGGCCTATCGCGGCGCGACCTTGGTGACGCCCAACCGGCGCGAATTGAGCGAGGCCACCGGCCTGCCGGACGAGACCGACGCCGACGCAGAGCGCGCCGCGCAGGTGGCGAGCGCCCAGTTCGGTGGTGATGTGCTGGTGACCCGCGCGGAAAAGGGCATGACGCTCTGGCGCCGCAACGGAACCGTGCTGCATGTGCCGGCCGAGGCGCGCGAGGTGTTCGACGTGTCCGGCGCCGGCGATACGGCGCTGGCCGCGCTCGCCTTGTCGCTCGCCTGCGGGCTCAGCCTGGAAGCGAGCGTGCCGGTCGGCAATGCGGCCGCCGCCATTGCGGTCGCCAAGCTCGGCACGGCGGTTGTCACCCGCGCGGAACTCACCGCCGCCCTGCATCACTCGGTTCCGCAGCTGGAGCCGGCGGGCGCGCTGGTGGCGCGGGACAAGGCGCGCGCCATCATCGATCGCTGGCGGGCAAGCGGCGCGCGCATCGTCTTCACCAACGGCTGCTTCGATCTGCTGCATCCCGGCCATGTGGGCATGCTGGAAGCGGCGGCCGCGCAGGGCGACCGCCTGGTCGTGGGGCTCAATACCGATGCCTCGGTGCGCCGCCTCAAAGGCCCGACGCGCCCGCTCCAAGACGAAGCCGCCCGCGCGCGGGTCATCGGTGCCATGCGGTGCGTGGATCTGGTGGTCCTGTTCGAGGAGGACACCCCGCTGGAGATCATCACGGCCCTTCTGCCGGACGTGCTGGTGAAGGGGGCGGATTACAAGCCCGAGGATGTGGTCGGCGCCGACATCGTCATCGCCAATGGCGGAAAGCTGGTGCTCGCTGATCTCACGCCGGGCCAATCCACCTCGACGCTGGTGGCGAAGGCGAGGAGCTGACATCGCGCGGCGGCGGGCGGTTGCGGCGCGGGGCCGCGGGCTTATAGTCGGCGCGTCGTCGGTTCCTTCGGGATCAAAAGGGAACGCGGTGCGGGAGGGTTTCTCCTTATGCCGCGGCTGCCCCCGCAACTGTCGGCGGAGAGCAAACCCACAAACCACTGAGGCCAGCCTCGGGAAGGGTGGGGGCGCACGGGTCTGCGAGCCAGGAGCGCTATCGGCGAGCCAGCAGACCTATCCGCGAGCCAGGAGACCTGCCGAGGACGCACAGCCCGTTTCGCGGGCGCCACATGCCGGCTCTCGGAGGGAGGGCCAGGGAGAGGGTTTGATGTTCGGTCCGCGCCCGGCGGCCAGTGCTCCGCGTTTTTTTCGCCGTCGGGGATCCGAGGTGTCGGCTTGAGCGCGCGCGCGGCCGGGGCGCAGGGCCGGATCGTGCTGGTGCTCGGCGGCGCGCGCTCCGGCAAGAGCCGCCATGCCGAGCAGCGGGTGGAAGCCGCCGCGCCGCCGTTCGCTTATGTCGCGACGGCGCAAGCTTTCGATGCCGAGATGAGCGAGCGCATCCGCCTGCACCAGGCGCGGCGCGATGCGCGCTGGATCTCCCACGACGCGCCGTTCGATGCCGCCGATATCGTCCAGGCCCTACCGCCCGACACGCCGCTGCTGCTGGATTGCCTCACCTTGTGGCTCACCAACCACATGCTGGCCGAGCACGATCTCGCGGCGGAAGAGGATCGCCTCGTGGACGCCATCACCGCCCGCACCGGGCTGAGCGTGCTGGTGGCGAACGAAGTGGGGCTCGGCATCGTGCCCGACAATGCCCTCGCCCGCCGGTTTCGCGACGCCGCCGGCCGGCTCAACCAACGCATGGCCGCCATGGCCCATGAGGTGATCTTCATGGTGGCCGGGCTGCCCATGATTGTGAAGGACACGCCCCGATGAGCGACGAAACCGAAACCGGCGACGACGCGCAGGCCGCCCGCCATCGCGAGAAGATGGCCAAGCGCAAGGCGGTGCAGGACGCCGAGGTGGCGGAAAAGACCCTGGAGAAGGGGCTGCTGATCGTCCACACCGGGCCCGGCAAGGGCAAGAGCACGGCCGCCTTCGGGCTGGCGCTGCGCATGCTCGGCTATGGGCGGAAGGTGGGGGTGGTGCAATTCATCAAGGGCGCCTGGCACACGGGCGAGAAGGACGCCTTTGCGGCGTTCGGCGACCGGGTGCGCTGGCACACCATGGGCGAAGGCTTCACCTGGGAGACCCAGGACCTCGCCCGCGATACCGCCGCCGCCGTGCGGGCGTTCGACAAGGCGCGCGAATTGCTGGCCGACGAGAGCCTCTCTTTGATCGTGCTGGACGAACTCAACATCGCCCTGCGCTACGGCTATCTCGACCTTGCCGACGTGGTGGCGACCCTGAAGGCGCGCCGGCCGGACCTCCACGTGGTGGTCACCGGCCGCAACGCCAAGCCGGAGCTTCTGGAGGCCGCCGACCTCGTGACCGAGATGGGATTGGTGAAGCATCATTTCTCCGCCGGCGTGAAGGCGCAGGCCGGCATCGAATTCTGATGGCCGCCCGCGCGCTGATGTTCCAGGGCACCGGCTCCGACGTGGGCAAGAGCCTGCTGGTGGCCGGTCTTGCCCGCGCGTTTGCCAATCGCGGGCTGAGCGTGCGGCCGTTCAAGCCGCAGAACATGTCGAACAATGCCGCCGTCACCGCCGACGGCGGCGAGATCGGCCGCGCGCAGGCGCTTCAGGCCCGGGCCGCGCGGGTGCCTTTGAGCGTGCATATGAACCCGGTGCTGCTCAAGCCGCAGAGCGAGGTGGGCGCGCAGGTGGTGGTGCAGGGCAGGGTGCTCACAACCGCCAAAGCCAGCGCCTATCAGGGTTTGAAGCAAAGCCTCATGCCCGCCGTGCTGGAGAGTTTCGCGCGGCTGCGGGCGGAAGCCGATCTGGTGCTGGTGGAAGGGGCGGGGAGCGCCTCGGAAGTCAATCTGCGTCGCAACGACATCGCCAACATGGGCTTTGCCCGCGCGGCCGACGTGCCGGTGGTGCTGATCGGCGACATCGACCGGGGCGGCGTCATCGCCAGCCTCGTCGGCACCAAGACGGTGCTGGCTATCGAGGATGCCGCGCTGATCGCCGGCTTCGTGGTGAACAAATTCCGCGGCGATCCCGCTTTGTTCGCCGACGGCATGGCGCTGGTAGCGCAGCACACCGGCTGGGCCGCGCTGGGCCTGATCCCGCATTTTCCGGCCGCCGCGCGCCTGCCGGCGGAGGATGCGCTGGCGCTCCAGGGGCCACCGCCGGCAAAGCCGCACGCCAAGGTGAGGATCGCCGTGCCGATCCTGCCCCATGTGTCCAATTTCGACGATCTCGACCCGCTGGATGCCGAGCCGGCGGTCGAGGTGGTGCGCCTGCGGCCGGGCGAGAGCCTGCCGGTGGACACCGACCTCGTCCTGCTGATCGGCTCGAAGGCCACGGTTTCCGATCTTGCCGCGCTAAAATCAGGCGGGCTGCACCACGACATCATCGCCCACGCCCGGCGCGGCGGGCGGGTGCTGGGCCTGTGCGGCGGCTATCAGATGCTCGGGCGGTGGGTTGATGATCCCGACGGCATCGAGGGCCCGCCGGGCCGGGCCGAGGGGCTCGCCCTGCTGGATGTGGAAACCCGCCTCTCGGGCGAGAAGCGCCTGGTCGCCGTGGCCGGGCAATCCTGCCTCCAAGCCCCGTTCGCAGGCTATGAGATGCACATGGGGCACACCACGGGCGCGGATGCCGCCCGCCCGTTCTCGTGCCTCGCCACCGGCGACACGGATGGCGCCACCTCGCCGGATGGGCGCATCATGGGCAGCTATGTGCATGGCCTGTTCGCGCACGATGCCCAGCGCGCCGCCTGGCTCGCTGCGCTGGGCGCCGGCGCGCCGCAAATCTCCTACGAGGCGCAGGTGGACGAGACCCTGGATGCGCTCGCCGCGCATCTGGAGGCCCATCTCGACCTCGACTTGCTGCTCAGCCTCGCGCGATGACCACCAGCACCGCGCAGAACAGGACAAGGCCCATCAGCAGGCGGCTCGCGATCCGATACAGATATAAAGCGGAGCGAATGTCGGCGGCGCAGATCTCGCGCCGGCCGTCGCCCATGAAGGGCAGGTCGGCGGGCACGCCGGCATAGGTGCGCGGCCCCGCGATGGCGATGCCGAGGGCACCGGCCATGGCCGCTTCCGGCCATCCGGCATTTGGGGAACGGTGCTTGCCCGAATCGCGCCGCACCGCGCGCCATGCCCCCATGGGCGATGCCCCCTGCATGAAGGCCGCGGCGGCGATGATCAGCAGGCCGGACAGGCGCGAGGCGGGCAGGTTCACCAGATCATCGAGTCGCGCCGAGGCCCAGCCGAACGCCTCGTGGCGCGCCGTGCGATGGCCGATCATGCTGTCGGCGGTATTGATCGCCTTATAAGCGGCGATGCCGGGCAGGCCGGCCATCGCCATCCAGAAGGCGGGCGCCACGACGCCGTCGGAGAAATTCTCCGCCAGGCTCTCGATGGCCGCGCGGGTGACGCCCGCTTCATCGAGCTGGGCCGGGTCGCGGCCGACAATGCGCGAGACCGTGGCGCGCCCCGCTTCGAGCCCGTGAACCTCAAGCGCCTCGGCCACTGCCGCCACATGCTCATGGAGCGAGCGGCGGGCGAGCAGCGCGGAGCCGACGATCGCGGTGAGGATGACGCCGCCGGGAAACAGATCGAGCACGTCCGCGATGAGGGCGGCCGGAAGGGCGGCGCTCGCGATCAGCACCGCCAGCGCCAGCACGCCCCGCCTGCGCCTTTGGGCGAAGCTCAGCTCGGCCCGGTTCCAGGCCAGGTCGAGGGCCGAAATCAGCCGGCCAATCCAGATCACGGGATGGCCGATCAGGTTCAGCAGGCGGACGGGATAACCGAACCACGCCTCGATGGCGAGGGCCAGGAAAGTCAGCAGGAAGGTCAAGCGATCGAGCCCGTTGGTAGCGGGCCGCATGCGCGCCGCCCAGGTCAGGTTTAGACCTGAGGTTTAGACCAAGGCCGCCGGGCGAGGAAAGCCCCTCGCCGGCGCACGGACGTCGAAGGGACCTCCGATCGGCAGAGCGGATGCATTGAGCAAGCGATGAGGTTGACGAACATCGCCGAAATCCCGCGAAATTGCCCGGATTGCGGGGGTTCGCCGTCGGTTCGGCTGAAAGGCCGGTGTGATCGGGCGAAGAGGCGCGGAAAGGCGGCAGGAAACCGATGTTCGTCGCTGCCGATTTTATGGCGCCGCCTGAATAAATGGGGCAGGCGGCGCCGCGGCGGTATGATGTGCTTTAGATGGTCCAGTCCCCGGCATCCTCGTCGCTATGCAGATAATTGCGCTCAGATAGATAGTTAAACACCTGTTCCGCCAATTCTTCCGCCGATTTTTCGCCACCAGAAAGAAGAATCTCCGGCTTCTCAGGTGCCTCATAGGGGCTATCTATGCCAGTGAAGTTCGCAAGAAGCCCCTGTCTTGCTTTTTTATACAAGCCCTTCGGATCTCGTTTCTCAGCGACTTCCAGAGGTGTATCAACAAACACTTCGATAAACTCACCTGCGCTCAGGAGCTCTCGGGCCATCTGCCGGTCTGCCTTGAACGGAGAGATGAAGGAAACCAGAACCACAAGCCCCGCATCTACAAACAAACGCGCGACCTCGGCCACTCGCCGGATGTTCTCGACGCGATCGACATCGGTAAACCCAAGATCCTTGTTGAGTCCGTGGCGGACGTTGTCTCCATCGAGCATGTAAGTGTGACGTCCGGCCGCATAGAGTTTCTTTTCCACAAGGGACGCGACGGTGGATTTACCCGAGCCGGACAGGCCGGTGAACCACAATACAGCCGGCCGTTGATGCTTCAGGGTCGCTCTTGCTTCTTTCGAAACGTCAAGCGCCTGCCAATGCACATTGGTCGCCCGGCGCAACGCGAATTGGACCATGCCGGCGCCGACCGTCTGGTTGCTGAGCCGGTCAATCACGATGAAAGCACCGGTTTCTGGCACATCCCCGAAGGCGTCGAAAGATACTGCGTCGCGGCTGGCAACATTCACAACGCCGACTTCGTTCAGCGTGAGCGTTTTCGCCGCCAATTGTTGGAATGTATTGACGTCGACCTTGTGTTTTATTTCGGTAAAAGTGGCGCCGACGGTGCGGGTGCCCATCTTGATCAGATAGGGCCGCCCCGGCAGCAGCGGTTCGTCATGCATCCAGATGATCTGGGCCGCGAACTGGTCCGCCCGCTCCGGCCGGTGGACCGCATCGGCGAGAATATCCCCGCGCGAAACATCCACCTCATCTTCCAACGTCACCGTAATCGCTTGTCCTGCAACAGCTTCCGCAAGATCTCCGTCGCGGGTGACGATGGATTTGACATGTGTTGTGCGACCCGAACCTGCGACGACGACGCTGTCGCCCGGGCGCACCGAGCCGCTCACAATGGTGCCGGAGAACCCGCGAAAATCGAGATTGGGCCGGTTAACCCATTGCACCGGCAGGCGGAACGGGCGCGCGATTGCTTTTTCGGCAACGTCCACGTTTTCCAGGTATTCGACCAATGCGGGCCCCTGGTACCAGGGCGTATTGGCGCTACGGGACATGATATTGTCGCCATAGCGCGCCGAAAGCGGCACGGCCTGGAAGGACTCGAAGCCCAGAGGCGCAATCAGCTTGGTATAATCAGCGACGATGTTATCGAAACGGCTCTGCGAGAATTCAACCAGATCGATTTTATTCACCGCCAGAACCACATGACGGATGCCGAGAAGCGAGACGATGAAGGAATGGCGGCGCGTCTGCGTCAACAGACCTTGCCGCGCATCCACCAGGATGACGGCAAGATCCGAATTGGAAGCGCCGGTCGCCATGTTGCGGGTATATTGCTCGTGCCCGGGCGTATCGGCGACAATGAACTTGCGCCGCTCCGTATTGAAGAAGCGATAGGCGACATCTATTGTGATGCCTTGTTCGCGCTCGGCCGCCAGGCCGTCCACAAGCAATGCAAAGTCAAGTTCGTCGCCTGCGGTGCCATGCTTGCGTGAATCCTTGGCAAGCGTCGCAATCTGGTCGTCGAACAGCAACTTGGTATCGTAAAGCAGGCGGCCGATGAGTGTGGATTTCCCATCGTCCACGCTGCCGCACGTGAGGAAACGCAACAGGCTCTTGCTTTCGGTTGCGAACAATTCGGTGAGCGGAGCGACGTTCATCAGAAATAGCCCTCGCGCTTCTTCTTTTCCATTGAGGCGGCATCGTCATGGTCGATCAGGCGGCCAGATCGTTCCGAGGTCCGCGCCACCAGCATTTCCTGGACGATATCTTCCAAAGTGGCCGCGGTGCTGTCGATGGCGGCGGTGAGCGGATAGCAGCCGAGTGTGCGGAAGCGGATCATGCGCAGTTCCGGCGTCTCGCCAGGTAAAAGCGGCATGCGCGCATCATCCACCATGATCATCTGCCCGTCGCGCCAGACAATCGGGCGCTTGGCGGCGAAATACAGCGGCACGATGGGAATGCGTTCCGCCAATATATATTGCCAGATATCCAGCTCGGTCCAATTGGAGAGCGGGAATACGCGAATGGACTCACCCGGCTTTACGCGTGCGTTGTAGAGGTTCCACAATTCCGGCCGCTGGTTCTTCGGGTCCCAGCCGTGATTGGCGGTGCGGAACGAGAACACGCGCTCCTTCGCGCGGCTTTTCTCCTCGTCGCGCCGCGCGCCGCCGAACGCCGCGTCGAAGCCATGCCGTGTCAGCGCTTCCTTGAGGGCGTCGGTTTTCATGACGTTCGTGTAAAGAGAAGAGCCGTGATCGAAAGGATTGATACCCTGCGCCAGGCCCTCCTGGTTGGTATGGACCAGAAGATCGAATCCCAACGTCTTCGCCATTTCATCCCGGAAGGCGATCATCTCGCGGAATTTCCAGGTCGTATCGACATGAAGGAGAGGGAAGGGCGGTTTGGAAGGATGGAACGCCTTCATCGCAAGATGAAGCATCACCGCAGAATCCTTGCCGATCGAATACAGCATCACCGGATTGCGGAATTCGGCCGCGACTTCGCGCAGGATGAAGATCGATTCCGATTCAAGACGCTGGAGATGCGTCAGTCGATTGGGCGACACGTTCGGCATTCCTTGTTGTCTCGGCCGCCGTCGTCCGGCCTCGATGGCGGCTCAGCCGCCGGCACGGGCGGACGTCAGACGCACCAGATTGCGGTCGCCATAGGCGACGAAATGGGGATTGGCGAAGGGCACATCCCCCTTCTGGACGCACCGCCCATAGGTCAGCGGACAGCCGTCCAGGGTGGTGACCATGCCCCCCGCCGCCCGCAGCACGGCGTCGCCGGCGGCAGTGTCCCACTCCATCGTGCGGCCCAGGCGGGGATAGAGATCCGCCGCGCCTTCGGCGAGCAGACAGAATTTCAGCGAAGAGCCTGCGGCGACAAATGAATCGACCGGGAATTGGCCGAGCCAGTCGCTGGTTTCGGGAGTCGCATGGGAGCGGCTGCCGATGGCGGCGAGCCGGGTAGGGGCCGTGCGCACCCTGATCGGCGCGAATGAGCTCAGATGGTCGTCGCGCACCTCGCATTTCCAGGCCCCAGAGCCGACGGCACCGGCATAGACCACGCCCAGAGCCGGGGCATAGACCACCCCCGCGCGCGGCGCGCCCTGCTCGATGAGGGCGATATTGACCGTGAATTCGCCGTTGCGCGAAATGAATTCTCTCGTCCCATCAAGGGGATCGACGAGAAAGAAGCGCTTTCCCGCATCCGGAATGCGGCCCGCTGCCGCTTCTTCCTCGGCGACCACGGGAATATCGGGATAGATCCGGGCCAGCCCATCGAGGATCAAGGCCTCGGCATCCTGGTCTGCCTGGGTGACCTGTGAGGCGTCGGCCTTTTGGTGCACGGCGAAATCGGTGGCATAGATATCGAGAATGACACGACCGGCGCGCAGAGCCAGCGAGACAAGGCCCGAGACCAGTTCGGGAACGGGAGATAGCTGAGCCATGGTGCGCGCTGAAACCAATCCTGACGCCCGCAAACTAATCGCCCCTTTCCATCTTTGCAATGTGGATGTGGGAAATTAAATATATAACATAAATTTTATGTTTATTGTGGAATTCGAACCCGTGTTTCAGGCCGGTCAGGGTCTCGTTCTGCGCCGCAGACCATGCCATAACGCCGCCGCGGGGCGGCCCAGCCCGAGCCAAGGGCGGACCGAGCACGTACAGGAGAGACGCGCGTGAGCAATGACCTAGTGCCGAACGCGATCGTTGAGGTTGGCGGGCTGAAGATTTCGAACCGGACGCCGCTCACGCTCATCGCGTCGAAAGCCGCGAGCATGTGCTGGATGTGGCGAAAGAGCTTTCGGCGATCACCAAGCGTCTCGGCATGGGGCTTGTGTTCAAGTCCTCGTTCGACAAGGCCAACCGAACCTCGATTTCGGGCGCCCGCGGCATCGGGCTGAAGGCAGCGCTGCCGATCTTCGCGGAGATTCGCGAGACCATCGGCGCCCCGGTGCTGACCGACGTGCACGAAATCGACCAATGCGCCCCGCTCGCCGAGGTGGTGGATATTCTCCAGATCCCCGCCTTTCTCTGCCGCCAGACGGATCTTCTTATCGCCGCCGCGCAGACCGGCCGGGTGGTGAACGTCAAGAAGGGGCAGTTCCTGGCGCCCTGGGACATGAAGAATGTGGTGGCCAAGCTGACCCAGTCCGGCAATCCCAATGTGCTGGTAACGGAGCGCGGCGTTTCGTTCGGCTACAACACGCTGGTGTCGGACATGCGCGCTTTGCCCGAACTGGCGGCAACCGGCGCTCCGGTGGTGTTCGATGCCACCCATTCGGTGCAGCAGCCCGGGGGGCAGGGCGCCTCCTCGGGCGGACAGCGCGAATTCGTGCCCGTTCTTGCCCGCGCGGCGGTCGCGGTGGGTGTTGCGGCGGTGTTCATCGAGACCCATCCCGATCCCGACCATGCGCCCTCGGACGGCCCGAACATGATCGCGCTGCGGCATATGGAACCGTTGCTGCGCGCCCTTCAGGCGTTCGACGTCCTCGCCAAGGGGCCGCTCGTGTCCGCCATCGCGTGATGGTGGGGGTGGGCGCGCGCGGGATCGAAATCCGTCACCGGCACGATTGCCTGCGCGCAGGGATCGTTTAAGGAAAAACGCTGTTTTCTTGCCGCACCGCAGCGCAAGCTGGCGCGATGCTGTAAGCTCTCGGCTCCATTCGGCGAAACTGGGACATTGGCGCACATGCGCATTGCGATGATTGGAACGGGGTACGTTGGCCTGGTCTCCGGAGCCTGTTTTGCGGACTTTGGCCATCGTGTGACGTGCATCGACAAGGAT
>NCEH01000200.1:0-5083 GCA_002304505.1 Rhizobiales bacterium 32-66-11
TCGAGCCGCCATTGCAGCCCCAGCGCCGCATCGCCGATGGTGCCGGACACCACGATCGCCTGATCCGGCCGGGCCCCGGTGCGCGGCACGAAGCGCCCGTGCGGCACGGCGCCGAACGCGGTGATGGAGAGCGTCAGCGGCCCCGGCGTGTGCACCGTGTCGCCGCCGAGGATGGGACAGCCGTAGAAATCCGCATCGGCGCCGAGGCCGGCGGAAAAGGCTTCCATCCATTCGCCGGTGACGTCGCGCGGCAAGGCCAGCGCCAGCAGCGCGCCGAGCGGGCGCGCGCCCTTGGCGGCAAGGTCGGAGAGATTCACCCGCATCACCTTGCGGGCAATGGAGGCCGGCGGATCGTCGGGAAAGAAATGCACGCCCGCGACCACCGCATCCTTGGTCAGGACGAGGTCGCAACCGGCCGGTGGGGTGAGGATGGCGGCATCGTCCAGCAGCCCGCGCGCGGCGGCATCCGTGGCGATGGGCCGGAAGAACCGGCCGATGAACGCATCCTCGCCCGAACCGCCGTCCCCGACCATCTCACTCGGTTCCGCTGCGGGCGAACTCGCTGGCGCGCAGGTCGCGGGCGAGCGCGTCCAGCACCGCATTGACCATGCCGGTCTCGTCGCGATCCAGGAACGCACCGGCGACATTGACATATTCGGCGATCACGACCCGCGCCGGCACGTCCGGGCGCGAGGACAGTTCGAACGCACCCGCGCGCAGCACCGCGCGCAGCACCACTTCCACGCGGCGCAGCGGCCAGCCGTCGGAGAGCGCCTTGTCCACCATCGGGTCGATGGTGCGCTGGTCGCGGACCACGCCTTCCACCACGTCCTTGAACAGGGTCACGTCGGCGTCGGGATATTGCGTGCCCTCCACCTCCTGCCCGAGCCAATGGCTCTGGAATTCGGCGAAGATCTCGTTCACCGGCGTGCCGGCCACGTCCATCTGATAGAGCGCCTGCACCGCGCCCAGGCGGGCGAGGCTCTTGCGCATGGGTTTCGGCGCGCTCTCGCTCATTCCGACACCCGGCGCTTGAGGCGCAGCAGGTTCAGCGCCGCCTCGGCCGCACCGCCGCCCTTATTGCCCTCGGAGACGCGGGCGCGCTCCCAGGCCTGCGCTTCGGTGTCCACGGTGAGGATGCCGTTGCCCACCGGCATCGCATGGGCGAGGCCGAGGTCCATGAGGCCGCGCGCGGATTCGCCCGCGACGATCTCGAAATGATAGGTCTCGCCCCGGATCACGCAGCCGAGCGCCACGATGGCGTCGATGGGTTCGCCGCTGATTTCCGCGCCGTCCATGGCGATCTCGGCGGCGATGGGGATTTCCAGCGCGCCCGGCACCGTCACCACCTCGACTTCGACCCCGGCCGCTTCCAGCGCGGCGCGCGCGCCGGCGAGCAGTTCGTCGGCCAAGGCCTCGTAATAGCGGGCTTCCACGATGAGCACCCGCGCGCCGGAAACCGGCTCCACCGCGGTGCCCGCGCGCTCGTTGCGCGTGCTGACCATGTCAAATCACTCCTGAATTGGGCGCGAGGGGTACGCGCCGCGAGGGAACTCCGCAAGTCGCGCCGCATAGCGCGCCATCAGGTCCACTTCGAGATTGACGTCGTCCCCGGCTTTCACGCCCCCCCAGGAGGTGACCGCCAGGGTGTGGGGAATGAGCAGGCAGGTGAAGAAAGTGCCGTCCACCGTATTCACCGTGAGCGAGGTGCCGTCGAGGCACACCGAGCCCTTGGCGGCGATGAAGCGGGCGAGATCCGCCGGCGCCTCGAAGGTGAATTTGGTGGTCTCGGCGAAATCCTCGCGCGCCGCGACCTTCGCCATGGCGTCCACATGGCCGGTCACGATATGCCCACCCAGCTCCGCGCCGATGGCCAGAGCGCGTTCCAGATTGATGCGCCGGCCCGCCTGCCAGTGCGCGACCGTGGTGATGGCCAGCGTCTCGGGCGCCGCATCCACGGTGAAGAGGCTGCGCCGGGGACCGCCTTCGCGCACGCCCGTCACCGTGAGGCACACGCCGGAACAGGCGATCGAGGCGCCGATGGCGATGCCGGCGGGATCATAATCCGAGGCGATGGCGAGGGTGCGCACCTCGTGATGCGCGGTGACCTCGGCGAGCAGGCCGAGATCGGTGACGATGCCGGTGAACATGGTGTGCGTCCAAATCCCTCTGCGGGCCGTTCCCTCTGCGGGCCGTTCCCCTGCGGGCTATCCCGCAAAAGCCAGATGTCACGCCCTTAGAGCATGTCGCGGCGAAAATCGCGTCCCTTTTTCGAGATGGCGCGCGCGGCGGCGCATGGCGCCCTTGCGTCTGGCGCGGGCGGCGGACCTTGTGGCCTCAGCGCCGGCGCAGCCGCGTCAGATGGTCGGGGCCAAGGTCCGCATGCTCCACCTCGACGAAACCCACCGGAGCGGAAAGGCGCTCCAGCGCGCGGCCGGGAACGGCGTCGAGCGCATCGGGGCCGAGCGTGCCGGCGCCCCGCAGCAGCGCCACTTCATCCACGAGGCCTGCATCCAGCAATGCGGCAGCGAGGTGCGGGCCGCCTTCCACCATCAGGCGCGTGACCAGCCCCAGATCCACCAGGATGCGCTCGGGGCCGAGCGGAGCATCCTCCGCGCAGACCACCCACACCGGCACCTCCTGCGCGGTGCGCACCAGGGCGGAGGTCGGCGGCAGGCGCAAATCGCTGTCGAGCACCAGACGCACCGGGGAACGCCCTTCCAGGCCCGGCAGGCGGCAGGTGAGCATGGGATCATCCGCCAGCACCGTGCCGATGCCGACCATGATGGCATCGGTGTGGGCGCGCATGAGATGCACGCGGGTGCGCGCCTCTTCTCCGGTGATCTCCGCCGGGCGCGGACCGGGCAGAGCGGCCTTGCCATCGGCGGAAACCGCCATCTTCAGCAGCACATGGGGCCGGCCGCGCGTGACGCGGCTGATGTGGCCGGCATGGTCCTCCAGCGCCTGTTCGGCGCCGACCCCCACCGTCACCCAGATGCCGGCGGCGCGCAGGCGCGCGACCCCCCGGCCCTTCACCCGATGGTCGGGATCCTCGATCGCCGCCACCACCCGGCGGATGCCGGCGGCGACCACCGCATCCGCGCACGGCGGCGTGCGGCCGTGATGGGAACAGGGTTCGAGCGTGACATAGAGCGTCGCGCCCCGGGCGCCCTCCCCGGCCTCGGCGAGCGCCAGAGGCTCGGCATGGGGCCGCCCGGCGGGCGCGGTGCCGGCGGCGCCGAGGATCTTCGGGCCGTGCTCCGTCTGCCGCACCACGAGGGCGCCGACCGAGGGATTGGGCCAGGTGCGGCCGAGGCCCTCCTGTCCCACCCGAAGCGCCTCCGCCATCAGGCGTTCGTCTTCCTGCGGGGAGATGACCGCCTCAAGGGCTGCCATGGATCAGTCCTCGCGTACCGGGGGGACCACTGGGGCCGGCCCGCTCTCGCCGCGCGGCGCTTTCGCCGCGCCGGGGAAGGCCTTCGCCTCGCCGGGGAAAGCCTTGGGCTCGCCGTCGTTCGACAATTCGCCGAGCAGGCTCTCGAAATCCTTCGCCTCGCGGAAATTGCGATAGACCGAAGCGAAGCGCACATAGGCCACGTCGTCGATCTGCTTGAGACCTTCCATCACCAATTCGCCGATGGTCTGGGAGGTGATGTCGCTGTCGCCGAGGCTTTCCAATTGCCGCACCAGGCCGGAGAGCATGCGTTCCACCCGCTCCGGCTCCACCGGCCGCTTGCGCAAGGCGATCTCCACCGAGCGGGCGAGCTTGTCCCGGTCGAACGGCACCCGCCGGCCGGAGCGCTTCAACACCATCAGCTCGCGCAATTGCACGCGCTCGAAGGTGGTGAAGCGGCCGCCGCAATCGGGGCACACCCGGCGGCGGCGAATGGCCGTATTGTCCTCGGTCGGCCGGCTATCCTTCACCTGGGTGTCCAGGCTTCCGCAGTACGGACACCGCATGTTGGATAGCCCCCCGGCGCCCCCGCGCTCAGCTGTAGATCGGGAAGCGCGCGAGAAGCTCGGCCACTTTCCCGCGAACCGCCTGTTCCACCAGGCTATCCTCGTCCGTGCCCTTCTGCGAGAGCACGTCGAGGACTTCCGCGATCATGTGACCGATCTGCTGGAATTCTGCCACGCCAAACCCGCGCGTCGTGCCCGCAGGCGTGCCGAGACGCACACCCGAGGTGACGAACGGCTTTTCGGGATCGAACGGAATGCCGTTCTTGTTGGTGGTGATGTGGGCGCGCCCAAGCGCCGCCTCGGAGACCTTGCCGGTCAGCCGCTTGGGCCGCAGGTCCACCAGCATCAGATGGGTGTCGGTGCCGCCGGAGACGATGGCGAAGCCGTGGCCGCGCAGCGTTTCGGCGAGCGCCTTGGCATTCTCCACCACATTCTGCGCATAGATCTTGAAGGAGGGCTGGAGCGCCTCGCCGAACGCCACCGCCTTGCCGGCGATCACATGCATCAGCGGGCCGCCCTGGATGCCGGGGAAGATCGCCGAATTGATCTTCTTCGCCAGATCCTCGTCATTGGTCAGGATCATGCCGCCGCGCGGGCCACGCAGGGTCTTGTGGGTGGTGGTGGTCACCACATGGGCGTGCGGGAACGGGCTCGGATGCGCGCCGCCCGCCACCAGGCCGGCGAAATGCGCCATGTCCACCATCAGCTTGGCGCCCACCGAATCGGCGATGGCGCGCATCTTGGCGAAATCGATGACGCGCGGGTACGCCGAGCCGCCGGCGACGATCACCTTGGGCTTGTGCTGGTCGGCCAGCTTGGCGACCTCGTCATAATCGATGCGCTGGTCGTCTTCGCGCACGCCATAGGCGATGGGCGTGAACCATTTGCCGGACATGTTCACCGGCGAGCCGTGGGTCAGATGCCCGCCGGCCGCCAGATTAAGGCCGAGGAACACGTCGGCGGGCTGCATCAGGGCGAAGAACACCGCCTGGTTCGCCTGGCTGCCGGAATTGGGCTGCACATTGGCGAAGGCGCAGCCGAACAGCTTCTTCGCCCGGTCGATCGCGAGATTTTCCGCCACGTCCACGAACTGGCAGCCGCCGTAATAGCGCTTGCCGGGATA
>NCEH01000200.1:5134-6516 GCA_002304505.1 Rhizobiales bacterium 32-66-11
GGATCGCTCTCCGAGAGCGGCGCGGAGAAGAAGCGGTTCAGATCCTCCGTGACGGAGGCGCGGTTCGCGTCGAGCGAGGCCATGAAGGTGGTCTCCGAGGGTTTCGCTGCGCCGGCTCGCGGCACGGCTGGCGCGAACTTGGGCAGGGGTGGTCGCTTAGCACAGGGTGACGGCCAAGTCCAAAGCCGCGCCCCACCTTTCCGGCACGGCTGGCCTGCGCGGGCGGAAGGGGCGCGCGCTCGGCCCCGCCCTTCCCGGCCCGCAGATGTTCCAGCTTCAGCGCGGGTTGAAGTTCACCGGCACCGTGAGGCTGATGGTGCTGCCGCCGATTTCCGGCGGCGGCGCCGGCACCGGGGACGCGCGGTGGATCAGGGCCAGGACTTCCCGGTCCAGCACGGCCGATCCCGCCGAGCCGGCAAGGCTCGCGGATACGACTCGCCCCGAACGGTCGATGGTGAAGCGCAGGCGCGCCATGCCCTTGTCCCCATTGGCGTCGGCGGGGTAGCGCTTATAGCGGTTGAGATGCGCCATCAGCTGCCCGCGCCATGTCGCCTGCGCCGCCGAGCTTGCGGAAGAGGCACCGATGGCGGGAGCCGCGGCGGTGGTCGCGACCGGCGCGTCGGTCTTCGGCGCGGCGGTGGTGGTCGGCGCCGCCGGCTTGCGACTCGCCTTCTTTTTCGGCGGTTCGGGCTTTTCCTGCGGCTTCGGCTTTTCCTTCACCTCCTCCACCGGCTTCTGCTGGGGCAGCATCACTTCGGCCATGGGCGGCGGCGGGGGAAGCTCGAACACTTCCTCCACCTTCTCCATCACCTGCGGCTCGGGCGGCGGGGGCGAATCATCCGGCGTCTCGGGGGCATCGGGCACCGGCTCGGGCGCCTTCACCATGGGCGGGCCGGGTGCGATGTCCGGGGTTTCCGAGGGCGAGGACACCGCGAGATCGGCCAGCTCGATCACCATGGCGGCGGCCGGAAGGTCGCCCTCCTGGTCGCGCTGCCCATAGAGCCCGATATAGACCAGCGCCCCGTGGATGAGGAAAATCACCAGCGCCGCCAGGGCCCAGCGCGCGATGAAGGCGAGAACCTCGGCGCGCGTGGGATGATGCCAGTGAAAATGGGGATGGTGGACCGACGTCACCGCCCTGCACCGCGCCGAATCGGAGGCCAGCCGCCGCGCCGCCATGCTGGAGGCGATGCAGAGCTCGATCCGCCAGGGCATCGTCATGTACGGCCCGGACCGCCGGCTGATCACCACCAACAGCCGCACCGCGCCGATGATCGGCCTGCCGCCGGATTTCCTGCAGCCCGGCCGGCTGGTGGATGAGGTGCTGGACGAACAGGTGCGCCGCGGCGAAATCTCGGCCGAGGCCGGGGCCCGCGCCGTCG
>NCEH01000095.1 GCA_002304505.1 Rhizobiales bacterium 32-66-11
TGCGCCTCGACCTCGCGAGCAAGACGGGCGGCCTCGGCGGCACGGGTTTGCTCGGCGCGGCGGGCCTCGTCCTGTTGCTTGGCCTCGGCCTCACGCGCAAGACGCGCGGCCTCGGCACGCGCGGCCTCACGCTGGGCCTCCAGACGGGTTTTTTCCTCCGCCCGGAGCATCTCTTCGGTCTGGCGCTGCTCCTTGAGACGGCGGGCCTCGGCCTCGGCGGCGGCGCGGCGCAGCATGTCGGCCTCGTCGGCCGCCTGTTGCTCGGCAGCCTTGCGGCGCGCTTGCTCCGCTGCCGCGGCGCGCTGCCGCTCCTGCTCCAGGCCTATCCGTTCACCAGCCCGCCGGACCAGCCGGCCAGCAGCATGTTCGTGGATGATGCGGTCGCCGACGAGCCGGATAA
The DNA here is from genome assembly GCA_002304505.1 of Rhizobiales bacterium 32-66-11. Classification (GTDB taxonomy): domain Bacteria; phylum Pseudomonadota; class Alphaproteobacteria; order Rhizobiales; family Xanthobacteraceae; genus NCEH01. Next base: position 401 of record NCEH01000095.1, read on the forward strand.
CAACGGGGCGACGATCCTGGCGCCGAACGGGACGCCAAGCAAAGCCAGCGCGCAGCGCATGTATGCCGCCGCCTATTTTCGCTCTGCCTATGAGATCACCCGCGAAATGAGCGCGCATCTGGATGCCGCGGGCTTGCTCGAACCCTGGGTGATGGGATTGCCCGAGGATCCCCCGCTCGGCCCGTTTCCCGCATTTCTCATCCTGCGGCCGAGCGCCTTTGCCAGCGATGCGTTCCGGCCGTTTGTGCAGACCTTCGGCCTTGCCGGAATGCGGCTGGTGAACGCACACGCCCTTTCGCTGTATCGCGCCAGCGTGCTGTACCAGAATGCGCGGCGTGCCCTTGCCCCGCGGCAACTTGCAGGCCTCGCCTCGGCGTGAGAAGAGAAAACGTGGATCAGGAAATCTTCAGCTTTCGGCCGATTCGGCAAAGTGAGACGAGCCTCTGGTCTCGCCCGCGCAGCTTTGGTTTTACCGAAGCGATGGAGCGCGTCGCGCTTGCCGAATCCGAATTGCTCCAGGCGAGCCATCACTTGCCGATCCTGGTGGAAACCACGCGCGAGAAAGTCCAGGTCGTGGCCGGCCTGTCCGCGCGCCTGCTGCGGCACCCGCTCCTGGATGGCGAGGGCCGGTGGTCGCGCCCCTATGTGCCGCTGCGGCTGCGCTGCCTTCCGTTCACCATCGCCCTCACTCCGGGGGAGGGCGACCCCAAGGTGACGGTGCTGGTCTCAGACATGCTCTTGTCGACCCAGACGCTGCCGGACGGCATGCCGATCGTCAGCGAAGACGGCAGCGCCGCCCCGGCGGTGGTCGAACTGATGCGGCTGCTGTTGCGCGCGGAAGCCGGCAATGCGGCGCTGGCCCTCGCGGCCGAGCAATTGATCCTGGCCGATCTGCTGCTCCCCATCGGCCCCTCGCGCGAGGGGGGCACGCTCTGGACGGTCGCAACCGAGCGCCTGGCGGCGGTCACCGCGGCGCGTGCGGCGCTGCTGGCGAAGCCCAGCATGCTGGGCTCGCAATTGCTGTTCTGCCTGCTGTTTTCGCGCCGGATGCTGCATGCGAATCTCGGCACGGAAGTCCACCGCATCGAGACGCCGGAGACCGGGATGCCGCAGGTCGTGCCCGCGGCGGACTCGGCCAATCTCAGTGCCCTGAATTTCGCGATGGACGAGAGTGATCTCGTGCCCCTGGATGCCTTGGCCGCAAACGGGGCGGAGTCGACCTGAAGATGCCCACCGCCCTGTTCGTGCACAATAGTTTCCCGGCGCAATATCGGCATCTGGCCGCGGCGCTGGCGGCGCGGCCAGGGTGGCGCGTGTTTGCCTTCGGTTCGAACACGGCCCAGCCCCTGCCGGGCGTGACGCTGCTGAAGTATAATTTTGAACCGGAATTGCACGGTGCGGAGGGGGTTCATCCGTTCGCACGGCGGTTCAATAGTGAATGCTATCGCGCTGAACAACTGGTCTATCTGTCCAATGCGGTTCGCAGTAGCGGAGTGGAACCGGATATCATCTATGCCCATCCCGGATGGGGCGAAACCTTGCCTTTGCGAACCATTTTTCCGCAGGCGAAGATCGTGATGTTCTGCGAATTTTACTATCGCGCGCACGGTGCGGATGTGGGATTCGACACGGAATTCCCGCAGTTCGGAATGGACGGCCTGGTGCGCATCGAAATGAACAATGCGACCATGGCGCTGTCTTTGCTCCAGGCCGATTGCGGGGTTGCGCCCACCGAATGGCAGCGCAGCGTCTATCCCCCTGAGATGCACGGCAAGATCAAGGTTATTCATGACGGCATCGACGTGGAGGGCGCGAGTCCCGACCCCACGGCGCAGCTTGTCCTGTCAGGCGGCGCGGGCACGCTGCGGGCGGGCGAGAAGATCATCACCTATGTGGCGCGCAATCTTGAGCCCTACCGGGGTTTTCACATCTTCATGCGATCCTTGCCCGAGGTGCTCGATGCGCACCGCGATGCGCGGGTGCTGATCGTCGGCGGCAATGATGTCTCCTACGGCCGGCGCTCGGTGGACGGGCGCAGCTGGCGCGAGGTCTTCACGACCGATTTGGCCGGGCAACTCGACATGTCCCGGGTGTTTTTTCTCGGCCCCGTCCCGCGCAAGGCCTTCCTGAAGGTGCTTCAGGTCTCCGCGGTGCACGCCTATCTCACCTATCCGTTCGTGTTGTCCTGGTCTTTGCTCGAGGCAATGTCCGCCGGCTGCCTGGTGGTGGGCTCGGACACGGCCCCGGTGCGGGAGGTGATATCGGATGGTCGTACCGGGTTGCTGACGCCCTTCTTCTCGCACCGATATCTGGCGCAAAGGATGATCCAGGTGCTCGACAATCCGCGCGCGTTCGATGGTATCCGGCGCGAAGCGCGCGCGAGCGTGGTTCGCCGCTATGCCGTGGCCGATTGCGTTCAGCGTCAATTGGCTCTCGCCGACGATCTCCTCACCTTACGTTAGGGTAAATGATCTGCAAAGGGCAAATGACAGCCCTCTGACCGCAGCGCAGCAATGTGCTATGTTGCGTGCGTCGAAATCTGGGATTGCGTATGACCCGAGCGAATTCCCCAACTTTCATCGCGATTCGCGACCTGATACCCGCGTACGTCGGGTTATTTTTATTGAGCGCATTTCTTCCGATCTTTTTTCTCGTCGGACCTTTGTTCGGTTATCTGGTAAACGCGCGGGTTTTGCCCAGTCGCAGTATAAGTTCATTGGTTGTTCTTGTGATTATTGCGTTGTTCTTGATGGTTATGGGCGCCATCATTGATCATATTCGCGATAAAGCGCTGGGGCGCATCGGTATTGCGCTGGACGCCCGCCTCAGCAAGGCCTTCTTTTCGACGCTGCACCGCGAGGATGCTGCCACGAGGCTGACGCCCACGACGCTGGGCGATCTGGACTTCGTGCGCGACTTTCTCACCGGCCGGGTCGTGACAGCGGTCTACGATGCCCTCTGGTCGCCTGTGCTGATCGCCTGCATGTTCCTGATTCATTGGGTGTACGGCGTCGTTTCGCTGGTCGCCATCGCTGCTTTGAGTGGCCTCTCCCTGTTCAATCAATGGGCGGTGCGCGAGGATAGCGCGCGCTATCTGCAGGTCGCTGGTGCGACGAACGAGTTCGGGGCGGCTTTGTCGCGCAATTCGGAATCCGCCCGGGCGCTGGGCATGATGCCACCGCTGCGTGACCGCTGGCATCTGATGCATTCCGCAATGTTGGGCTGGCGCGAAGAGGCAGGGCGCCGCGCGGGGATCATCCGTTCCACTTCGCGTTTCTTGCACGCCAGCTTGTATGTCGCGATTTTCACTGTGGGCGCGCTGTTGGTGCTGGACGATCTGATGGATCGCACCGCCATGTTCATCGCCTTGATGTTTATGATGCGCGGTGTTTATCCCATCGAAGCTCTGATTTCGAACTGGGAAACCATCAGCAAATTTACACCGGCGCGACATCGTTTGGATGCCGCATTGCTCGGTGCAGACCGCGCGCAGCGCGTCTCCCTGCCGCGCCCGAACGGCCCGTTCATCGTGTCGCGCATCTGGGGCGCGGCGCCGGGCAGCGACAAGGTCATCATCAGCGACGTTTCCTTCACGGTCCATCCAGGCCGGGTGCTGGCGATCGTCGGCCCCTCGGGTGCGGGCAAATCCTGCCTGGCGCGGCTATTGGTGAATATCTGGACGCCGCGGCGCGGCACCATTTCGCTCGGCGATCACGATTTCACCCATTGGGATCCGGACGAGCTCGGGCGCCTGGTCGGATATGTGCCCCAGGACGTGGATTTCATGCCCGGCACCGTGGCTCAGAACATCGCGCGCTTTGATCCGGTGCAATGCGAGGATACGCAGATGCTGGTGGAGGCGGTCGAGATCGCCGGCGTCCAGGACGTGATCCGCAGCCTGCCGGATGGTTTCAATACCCCGATCGGGCCCGGCGGATATGTGCTGTCGGGCGGCCAGCGCCAGCGCATCGCCATGGCCCGGGCGGTGTTCGGCAATCCCTATCTCATCGTCATGGACGAGCCGAATGCCAATCTCGATTCTGTGGGGGAGCAGGCGCTTGGAAGCGCGATCCAGCGCCTGCGTTCCGCCGAAAAGGTGGTGATATTGGTGACGCACCGCATGAGCTTGCTCGCTTTCTGCGATGACCTCCTGGTGCTCAACGGGGGCGCGGTCCAAGCCCATGGGGACCGGGACAATATCGTCAACCGCCTGCCACGCCTGAAGGCCACGCCCGCCTTGACGGTGATCGGCGGCGATCGCGACAATCGGGAAGCGGAAGCCTGATGCTCGACAATTCCTATCTCCTGAAGGCGCCGGTGGCGCCGAGCGACTGGAAGGCCGTGCTTTCCTGGGGTTATCTGGTGGTTGCGCTGTCCCTGGCGGGGACGCTGGGATGGGCGACATTTGCCCGGATCGACAGCGCGGTGATCGCCAGCGGCGTCGTCTCCGTAGAATCCAATCGCAAGACCATCCAGCATCTGGAGGGCGGCATCGTCGGCGAGATCCTGGTACGGGATGGAAGCGTCGTGAACGCAGGCGACGTGCTGCTGCGCCTCGATCCCACCCGTTCCGCAGCGACCGCGCAGCTTTACCGCAAGCAATTGGCGCAGGCCCTGGTGCTGGAAGCGCGCCTGGAAGCGCAGCGCAACATGGCGGACAGCATCACGTTTCCGCCGGAAGTCACCGCCATGATGCATGACCCGATCGTGGCGGATGCGGTGAACGACAATAAGAAGCAGTTCGAAGCCCGCCGTGATTCCCTGGTCGGGACGCTCAATGTCAACGCCTCTCAGGCCTTGCAGGCGCAGCGGGACATCGAACAGGCCGAGATCCAGCGCACCAACAATCAAGAACAACTGGTCACCGTAAACCAGGAACTTGAGGCTCTGCGCGAATTGAAGGCCAAGGGTCTCGTCTCGGTTCCCCGGGTCGCGGCCACGGAGCGCCAGCAGCTGACCATGCAGGGCCAGATCGACGCCGCGACCGTTGCGGAAGCCAAGGGGCGGGAGCGGATTCGTGAGCTCAGCGCCCAGGCCGAGCAATTGCGCAAGGATTATCGCCAGGAAGCGGCCAATCTCGTTTCAGATGTGCGAAAGACCATCAGCGATGCGCGCCAGCAGATCGTTGTCGCGCAGGACAGTCTCTCCCGCGTCGAAATCAAGGCGCCGGTTGCGGGCGTGGTGCAGCAGCTGAAGGTGTTTACCATCGGCGGCGTGATCCGGCCGGGCGACACGATCATGGAGATCGTGCCCGCCTCCGACACGCTCGTCATCCGCACCAAGGTTCCGCCCGTCGATATTGATCGCGTGCTGATCGGCGAGGATGTGCAGATCCAGCTGCCGCAGTTCCAGTCCTACGGCAGCTTGTCGATGAAGGGCAAAATCCGCACCGTGAGTGCTGATGCGCAACAGGATTCGCCGAGCACCGCATCCTATTATGCCGTTGAGGTGGATGTGGACCGCAAGTCGATCCCGGAGGCAATCAACGACAAGCTCATGCCCGGCATGAATGCCACGGCCATCATGCCCACCGGACAGCGCACGGTGATGCAATATCTGCTGAGCCCGCTGATCGACCGCCTGTCCACCGCCCTGCGCGAGCGCTGAGGGCGGTTGGACGGCATTCTCGGTCCGGGCTGAGACGGCCTCCACGCCCCTCCCACGGGACGTCCCTTCCGCGGGAGGGACGTCGGGGCAAGGTTTCAAATGTTGGCGGTGGTGCCTATCCCAGGCGCGAACCGGCTCCGGTTCGCTCGACAAGGCGTCATTCTCGACAAAGGCGTCATTCTCGAAAAGCCGTCAAAGGCCGGCCGGCCAGTTCTGGGGCGGCTGCGGCTCGGCAATCCGGGGGGCGGGGCGCACCGGCGGCCAGCATAAGGCGCTGTAGGGTGCCCCCTCCCGGGTCAGGATGGGATTATAGAGCAGGTCCTGCGCGAGCGCGGTGCTCCAGCGTGCGCGCAGGCTGCGCAATTCCCGTGCCCGGGCGGCCGAAAGCGGCGAGCGGCCGAGCGCCGCCGTGCCGATACGCCCCGGCGCAAGGTCACGCACCACGGCGTTCGGCGTCATCACCAGGCGCTTGCCGCGCGCGCGCAGCCGCAGGCTGGCATCTATGCCGGCGAAGAAGGTGGGGAAACGCAGCCCATCCAGGCCACCGAGATCGCGCAGCAGCGCCGGCCGCACGGCCACGCAATCGAAGCTCAGCGCCGAGACTTCGTGCGCCACGCGCAGCAGATCGCCATAGCCGGGGTCCGAGATCCGCCGGCCCGCGAAGGTGCGCACCACATCAAGGTTGGGGCCGAGCACATAGCCGGCGTCGCAGACATTGTCCTCCGCATCAATCACGAGCGGAGCCACGGCCCCCGTGTCGCGTCCCTCCAGCCGGCAGCGCAGTTCGTCGAGCCAGTCCTCATTGAGCGGAGCCATGGCACCGGACAGGAAGATAACCGACTGGCCCTCCGCGCCCGCCACCACCGCATTGAAGATTTCGGCGCCGCGCGGATTGCTGCGTTGCAGCACCTTGACCTTGGGGAGGGGCGAAAGCAGCGGCGCCAGGGCCGGGTTCACCTTGCCGGGGGGCAGGATGATGATCAATTCCCCATCGACGCGGCGCAGGGCCGGCAGCGCCGCCCGCAGGCAGCGTTCCGCCAATGCCGGATAGGAGGCCGCATCCACCACCAGGTCCACGCGTTCGCGCGGCGGCGCCCGGGCGATGCGCACGGCGGGCAAGCATTCGCCGATCGCAATCGCCTGTCGGGCGATCTGCTTGGTGGCGGCGAGATGCTCGGCCGTGGCGCGGTTCAGCGCGGCGTGTCCCCGTCGCAGGCACGCCGCCGGCACCCGCGCCAGCGCGCCCGGCAGGTGAACGATGGCACCGACCGGCAGCGGATGAAAATCATAAAGGAAATTGGCCAGCCGGAAGACCGAATTGGCGCCGCGCTTCAGCGCCGTGCGCAGGGCCGGCGTGCGCAGCACGAAGCAGCGGGCGGCGAATCCCTGTTCCAGGGTGCGCTCGTAATCGGCGGCGGGGAGGGCGAGGGGCCAGACGGTGCCGTCGGCCTCTTCCACATCCACGTCGGCGAACAGCATGATGGCGCGGGGGTGGTCCGCCAGCGCCTGGGCGATCCGCGCCACTGCGCCGGGCAGGAGACGCGCGCCGGCGGGAAGAAAGGCGAAGGCGGTGCTGTTCCGCGCTTCGCCAGCCATGAAGCCCCCCAGCGGAGCGGGATCGAAATTCGCCTTGGCGCCGTCGCTCGGCACTGCGCCGGCGACCCATTGCCCGCCTTCGCCCTGAAGCGCACCGAAGGAGAGGTCCAGCGCGTCTTCCCCGAGAAAGACCAAAGCGAGCTGGTCCGCCGCCGCGCCTTCGGGCAGCACGAGCGCCGGCATGGGGGGCTGCGCGGCGCGCCAAGCCTCATATTCGGTGAAGGGAAGGGAGCGGGGAAACAGCTTTTCGTGCAGGTCTATGCGGACCGCTTCGGGATGCCGGTCCGATCCGTCCTCTGGAAATTGGCGCTCGAGCAGCGCGCGCATTGGATCGGCGAAGGCCAGGAAGGGCACCGCGCCGCCGCCCACCGGCGGCCCATTGCCCACCGCCGGCTCTGCGCCGATCTCCTGTTCCCCGCTCAGCTCCCCGCTGCCGACCGCCGGGCCGGCGATGGTGAACACCGCCTGATGCAGGCGTCCGTCGGCGAGGGTTTGCGGCAATTCGACATCAAAGCCGCGCACCGGCTGGAGCACGCCATCGGCGAAGGCGCCGCCCCAGCGGTCCGCCGGCACGTCGATCACCGCTTCTCCATCCACCGCCACCAGAATGCGCGGGGTGGTGGCATCCTCGCCCGAGCCGGGCTGGCGCACCCAGCCGCGGAATCGGAGGTTGCCGAGCCATTCCACATGGCCGCGCGCGGCCTCGCCCGCCGGCTCGACCGGCTCGGTCAGCGGCAGAACTTCGTCCACATTGGCGAGCCGCGCCTCGAAACGGGTGGCGCTGGCATATACCGGGGCAGGGACGAGGAATTGGAAGGCGTAGCAGCCATCGCCGATCCCCGCTTCGGCAAGCGCTGGATGAAACAGGTCCGCGCGCGTGACCTGGATCGGCACGCCGTCCACCAGCAATTCCACCACATGGCGTCGCGTGAGGTCTTCCGGATCCATGACGAAACCGGAAAAGCCGGTCTCGCCCGAGGCGCCGAATGCCGCCCGTACGCCGCACGCCATGGGCACGCCGATCGCCACCATCTCGGACGGGGCAGGGAGAGCGGAATTCATTGCGCGGGCAGGCTCCTGATCCAGTCAAGGATGTACCGGACAGCTTCGGAGTTTGCCATCTCCGGCGCAAGAACCAGATCGCCGATGGCGCCGGTGCCCACGCCGAAGAATGCGCATGGTAAATCGCTGCGTCCGGCCGCCATGGCCAGCGGATGGCCGAGCCCTTCGCGATCGGCGATGACGATGCGGCCGATCTCCAGCGCGGCCATCAGGTCCGCCGCCTCATGGGCCTGCACGGGTCCGAGCACCACCAGTTCGGGAAGACTGCCAAGGGCCCGGTCGTCGAGGCTGGAGCCGAGCACGAACAGCGCATTGCCCGCGCCGGCCGCTTTCAGGGCCAGGGAGAGCGCATGCACAAGCCCATGGGCGCGGGCCTCTGGATGGGGCAGCAGGAGGCCCACCGGCGCATCGCTCAGCGGCACCGTTGCCCGCGCGGTCGTCCGGAACGGGCCGGCCGCATCCCGCACCTTCCACGGCAGCACGAGGCGCTGGCCGCGCAGGGCTTGTGCGATCTGCTCATGGGCCGGCACCACGGCGCCGATGGCCGGCTCGGCGAAGGCGGGCCAGAGGCGGGCGGTCGTGCTCGGGCGAAACCGCAGCGCATGGATGCGCACCTCGATCGAAACGCCGAGACCGCAGAGAATCCGCCAGAGGTCGTCCGGCAGACCTTCATGGCCGAGCACCTCGATGCGGGCGAGCGGGCGCCGGGCGAGATCGGCGGCGAGTGCGTGCGCATCCTCGGGGCGCGCAAAGTCGAACCGCAGATTTTGCGGAAAGCCGCCCTCCGAGGCCGAAAGACACAGGTGCCACGCGCCCGGGCGCCCCTTGAGCGCCGCGCGCAGCACCGGCGTGGCCTCGGCATCTTCATGCGCCTGCAACAGCGCGTCCGCGGCGTCGGCAAGGTTCGGTCCGTGTACCAGCAGGCGCACGGGGCGACTGTCCGGCGGCAGGTCGGCTTCGATGGCGGCCCGCACGCCGCGCAGGGGATCGGCGGCCACGAAGCTTCCGCACGCCGCCTCATAGGTGGGAAACGCGGTGCTGAGGCGCTTGAGGTTGCGCACCACGAGGCCACGCTTCTCGCCTTTGAAGGAGCGCGTGCCCTCGTGCCCCACATAAAGGTCCGCCGCGCAGACATTGCGCCAGCCGAAGGCGCGGGCGCGCAGGCAGAAGTCGGCATCCTCCAGATAGCCGCGCCCCCAGCCGCCCGACAAATGGCCGACATCGTCGAGGCAGCGGCGGGTGATGTAGAGGCAGAAGCCGATGCCGCTCGGCAGGTCGATCACAATCCCGCCATTGGTCCGCTCGGCGCTCGCGTCGATGCGCGCCAGCGTCTGGGCATCGGGCAGGGGATTGGCGCGGAACGGGACCGGCAGGCTCACGAACTCCCCATTATTGGAGAGCGGCACCACCGTTCCGATATCGTCGGCGCCATAGGCGGCGGCGCGCAGCCGCTCGGCGAACCGCGCCGGCAGCACCGTATCCGCGTTGAGCAGCAGGATGTCCCCGTGCGGAATCGCCGCGATGCCGCGATTGACCGACCGCACGAAGCCGAGGTTGAGCGGGTTGTGCAAGATGTCGAGATGGGGCGCGCTAAGCCCGGCCAGATAGGCGCGCAACGCCTCGTCCGGCGGATCGTCCGCCACCAGCAGAATGCGGGTGTCGATCGAGGGGCGGTGCGCCAGCACGCTTTCGATACAGCGCCGCGTTGCCGCCGCATCGTCATGGACCGGAATGAGGATGGTGAGACGTTCGCCCCGTCCATCGCCCCGTCCATCGCCCCTTCCATCCCGCGCGGCGGGCGTGCGGCGTGAAGGGATCGGCTCCGGCGCGGTCTGCCGCAGCAGGCCGTACCGCTGGTCTCCCACGCGCACGAACACATGGGCGTCCGCCGGCGGCAGGGATAGCTCGATCGCGGCGGCGCGCCCGAACGGCGCGGCGAAGGGGTGGTCGTCCTGCGGGTCGAGCGCCCAGCTCTCCTGTCCGTCCGGGGTGAGGAAAACCAGGGTGGCGGTCGCGCCCGCCGGCCATGTGGCGAATCCCTGCAGGCGGCCGGCCGTCCAATCGAGGTGGGCGAATGCCGCGTGGTCCATCGCCCGCAGGGCGCGCAGCGCGGCGCCGCGCAGTCCGGGATCGCCGGCGACGCCCGCGAGGTGGGCTGCGGCTTGCTCCCGTTCGGCGGCGGTGCCGTGGCTGAACAGAATGGCCGCCGCGCTCGCTTCCCGCGGATCGAGCGCGATCAGCCGGCGCGCGGCCCGCACCGCCCCTTGGGGCCGGCCCAGCATCAGATAGGCATGGGCGAGGCGCAGCAGGTCGGCGGGGGCGTCCACCGCTTTGCCGCGCGTGTCGCGCTCGGCCTCCGCGAGGGCGATCAACGGGCGCGCGGCCGCCTCGGCGGCATCGGCTTTCAGCCCGAGGAGAAGGGATCCGCGCACGGCCTGGGATCCCGTTCGCGGGGCGCGCTGGTCCACGGTCCCGGTCACCGGCGCGGGCCCATGGGCGGGGCCTAGGCCGTGCGAGCGCTGGGCGCTGCTTCGCGTGGGTCTTGCAACAGCGTCGCTTGCGGCGTTCCGCAGAGGCAGTCCTTGGCCAGGTCCATGGAGCCGACGAGCGCCAACACCCACAGATCGTAAGAGCCGCCCTTCATGGCGCGCACTTCCCGGAATCCGGCGGCCACCAGCTTGTCCGCCAGCCGCCGCAACGTGAAGCCGGTATTATGGGCCATATGGCTCTGCCCGGCCGCCACCGAGGCGGAATGTCCGAACAGCATGTCCAGCGCCGTGATGGGACCCGCCGGCGAGACATAAGCGACGTCCTCCAGCCGGCCTTCCACCACCAGCTTCGCGATGCTGGCGATGTCGGGGCAGGTAATCAGGGCAAAGCCGTCGCCGCGGAGAATCCTGCGGAACTCCGCCATGGCCAGCGGCACTTCGTGGGCGTGCAGATGCTCCACATTGTGCGAGGACCAGACGGCATCGAAGGTGCCATCCTTGATCTGCGGCATGGACACCATGCTGCCGACGATGTCGGGTGCCACACGGGGTTCAATGTCAAGACGGACCTCGGTCCATTCCTGACGATGAAAGGCCGGGTGAAGCCCTTTGCGTGTCGCAGGACCAGATCCGACGTTCAGGACCCACCGCTGCAGGCGCTCAATCTCGTCCGCCGGCAATTATCGTCTCCCTTGCCGCCCTTCGGCAGCCCATGTTTGGATCACAGAGGGATCTTACGCCCCGCTTTTCGTCACCTGGAGGTAGGTCAATTTTGTTCATAAGTAACATGATGTGCCCTGCTCGGCCAGAGCGGGCGCGCCGGGGGGAATAGCGCCCGTCGGGGTCATGGCCGCGCCGCTGATTTCGGGGGCATGGCGACGCGGATTTCCCGCCGGCTGTGTGTGCGACAGGGGCGCACAAGGGAGCCAAGGGCGGTGGGCAAGGTGCGGTAAACGGGGCGGCAAACGGGGGCGGCGGATCGAGGAGCAGGCTCATGAAAAAAAGGGGCCGCGCGGCCCCTTTTCCCTGTTTCATGCGCGATGCCCGGCGCGGGCTATGCCCTCAATTGCTTTTCGGCCCGTCTGCCTTAGGCGCGTCGACCTTGGGCGCATCGGCAGATGCGGGTGCATCGGCCTTGGGTGCATCGGCCTTGGGTGCATCCGCCTTTGGAGTATCGGCCGGGGCGGGAGCATCCGCGGACGGCTTGTCCGCACCGGCCTTTACGTCCGCGGGGTTCGTCTGCGCGGGGTTCGTCTCGGCCGGCTTTACATCTTCCGCCTTCTTCACCGGCGCGTCGGCGGAGGGAGCGGCCTGGGGCGCGGCGGTGTCGAGGCCGTCCTTGATCTTCTTGACGATCTTGTCGAGGTCTTCCGGCTCGGGCTTCAGGTCGCGGGCGTGGTTCCACTGGAAGGTGGCTTCCAGGCGGCGGCCCACCTTCCAATAGGCATCCCCGAGATGGTCGTTGATGACCGGGTCCTGCGGCTTCAGCTCCACCGCGCGCTCAAGGTCCGAAACCGCGTCGTCATAGCGGCCGAGCTTGAAATTGGCCCAGCCGAGGCTGTCGACGATGTAGCCGTCGTCCGGCCGCAGCTCCACGGCCTTGCGGATCATGGCGATGCCCTGGTCGAGGTTGGTGCCCTGGTCGACCCAGGAATAGCCGAGATAATTCAGCACGTGGGGCTGGTCGGGATAGAGTTGCAGCGCCTTCTTCAGATCGGCCTCGGCGGCTGGCCAGTTCTTGCTGCGCTCGTTGCAGATGCCGCGGAAATAATAGAGCGCCCAATTGGCCCGCGTCGGGTCCGGCAGCAGGGCGAGGGCCTTGCTGTAGGTGGCGGCGCATTCGGCGAACATCTTGCGGCCCCGCTCGATGCCGGCGAGCGCGACCAGCGCCTCCAGATCCTTCGGATTGCTCTTGATGAGCGTTTCCAGATGCTTGCGCGCCTCGGCGGTCTTGTCGGTGGCGTCGAGATTGATCGCCAGCTGCACTTCGGCATTGCGCTTCAGCGGCGAGGAGGCAGAGATCTTGTCATAGACCTGGATTGCCTTTTCCGGCTGCTTGAGCTGCTCGTAGAGGTCCGCGAGCGTCAGGCCAGCCAGCGGGTGGTCGGGATCGAGCCAGAGGCCGAGTTGCAGATAGACCAGCGCGAGATCCTCGCCGCCCTGGCGCGCGAGCGCCGCGCCGAGGCCATAGAGCACTTCGGCCGCGCCTTCCTGGGGCGTGCGCACCAGCGGCGGCAATTGGTGCCCGGCCTCGAGCTCCTTCAGCGCGGCTTCCACCAGCGGGTGGCGCGGCATCAGCTTGTCGAAATTCTTATAAGCGGCGATGGCGGCTTCGGTCTCGCCATTGCGCGAGGCCCAGCGGGCATAGGCGTCGATTGCCCGCAGCGTGACCGGCTCGGTCTTGACCGCCAGTTCCAGCCGCTTGCCGGCTTCCTTCTTGTTGCCGCTGACGTCGAGGATCAGCCCGGCATGCAGGTTCTTGAAGCTGGCGTACCAGTCCGGCCCCTGCAAGCGGTCGATCATCTCGACGCCGGCCTTGGGCGTGCCCGAGCCGACCATGGTCCAGGCGGCGAGCAATGTGGCGGTGAGATCGCCGATGGGGCCGCGCACCGACAGCGACAGATTGGTCCGCGCGGTGGTGTATTTCGCGGCCTTGATGGCGCGCGTCGCCAAAGCGAGGCGGGCGATGCGGTGGGAGCGGTCCACCTTCACCAGCCGGTCGGCGAGCGGCATGGCTTCTTCGACGTCGCCGTCCACCAGCATGGCGAAGAAGGCGCGTTCCACCACCTCGTCATTGCGC
>NCEH01000096.1 GCA_002304505.1 Rhizobiales bacterium 32-66-11
CACCGCGCACAGATGACCGAGGCCGGACAGATCGTCCTCCCGGTTCGGATTGACGATGGCATCGGCCTCGGGAAGCGTTTCGCCGGCCTGGTGATGGTCGATCACCACCACATCGAGCCCAAGCCGCCGCGCGGCAGCGAGCGGCTCCAGGCTCGTGGTGCCGCAATCCACGGTCACCAGCAGCGTCACGCCGCGCGCCGCCAATTGTTCGATGGCGCCGATGTTCGGGCCGTAGCCTTCGAAGATGCGGTCGGGAATATGAAACAGCGGGTCCAGCCCGCCGGCGCGCAGCACGCTCACCAGCAAGGCGGTGGAGGTGGCGCCGTCCACATCATAATCGCCGAACACCGCCACCGTCTCTCCGGTGCAGACGGCAGCGGCAAGGCGTTCCACCGCCGCGTCCATGTCGGTGAGCGTGTTGGGATCGGGAAGCAGGGTGCGGATGGCGGGGTCGAGATAGGCCGGCACCTCCTCGATGGCGACGCCGCGCCCGGCCAGGATGCGCGCCAGAAGCTCCGGCAGATCATAGCGCTGGGTGATGGCGAGCGCGCTCTGGGCGGCGCGCAGGTCCAGGCGGTCGCGCCACGTCCGCCCGGTGGCGGAGGTGGTGACGCCGAGAAAGGGGCGATTCGTTGGGTGCACGGTCACGCCCCATGAAGCCAGAGCCATGCCCCGGCGTCGAGAGCGCTCATACGAGCAGCACCAGCGCGCCGCCTATCGCCACCGCGATGCCGGTGGGCACGGCGAGGCGCAGCGCGAAGGCGGGTGGGCCGGCGCCGGCGCCATAGGCCGCACGGGCCAATGCGTTCACGCCCAGCGCGGCGAGCACCGCATGCGCCGCGTCGCTCATCGAAATGCCATGGCCGGCGAGACGCGCGGCGTTCAGCGTTGCGACATCCACATCGGCAAGGCCGGCAAAGGCGCTGACCAGCAGCAGGCTGCCGGCGCCGCTCGCCTGCAACAGCCATGCGCTGAGAACCGCGATCCCCGCAAACCCCGCCGCGAAGACCAGAAGCGGCTTGAGATCGAATGGATTGCCGAGCCGGGTGCCTTTCTGCGTCCGCCCTCCCGCCTGCCGCATCAGCCAGAATCCGGAGAGCGCTAGGACCAGGGCCGCGGCGCCGGCGGATGCGGCCATCTGCGCCAGGACTGCCGGTGCGAGGAGGGCAAGCAGGGTCAGCACCCGCAGGATGGAGATCATGCCGGCAAGGCATGCCCCGCCGGCCAGCAGCGCCGGCGGCTCGCCGCCCGCCGCGCGCCGTGCGAACACGACGGTGACGGCGGTGGACGAGACCAGCGCCCCGGCCAGTGCGCTGAACAGGATGCCCCTCTGCGGCCCCGCCACCTTCACCGCGAGATAGCCAGCATAGGAAATGGCGGCGGTCAGGACCGTGAACAGCCAGATTTGGCGCGGATTGAGGCTGTGGAACGGGTCGATGGTGCGGTCGGGCAGCAGCGGCAGCACGATCACGGTCATGGCCAGCAGCACCAGCGCCGAGCGCAATTCCACCCAGGTCAGCCGCCGCACCATGCCGTGCAGCATGCCTCGGCCCGCAAGCAGGCCGGCGCTGGCGATGGCCGCCCCACCGGCGAGCCGCGGATCGCCCACCACCGCGAATGCGCCAAGCGCGAACACGAGCAGGCCCGCCACCAGCCCGGTCATTGAGAACGTGCGCTGGCGTTCCAGCTCGCGCCAGGTGAAAACGCCGAACGCGAGAGAGAACACGAAAAAGCCGGTGGCCAGAATCAGCGGGCTTTCCAGCGCCTGCGCAAGCGCCGCGAACACGCCGCCGAGCAGCCCGGCGAGGGAGAAGGTGCGCACCCCTGCGGTGCGGCTGCCGGCCGGCCGCTCGCGGGCCTGCCAGCCGCGCTCGATACCGACGATGAGGCCGATGGCGAGTGCCGTGGCGAGCCGCAACAGCAGGTCCTGCATCGCCCTCCCCCTGTCGCTGAACGGTCCGCCACGCGGACCGGTCAGCGTCTTTAGAATACGAACTTGGAGAAATCCCGGTGCTCGGTCTTCACCCGCCGCACGGTTCCGGTGGACGAGCGCATGAGCACCGTGTCGGTCTCGATCACCTCGCGGCCGAACCGCACGCCCTGGAGCAGCGCGCCATTGGTCACGCCCGTGGCCGACACCAGGCAATCCCCGCGCACGAGGTCGGAGAGCTTGTAGATGCGGGAAAAATCGCGGATGCCCATCTGCTTGGCCTTGGTGCGCTTGGGCTCGGTGTCGAGCACCAGGCGGCCTTCCATCTGGCCGCCGATGCAGCTGAGCGCAGCCGCCGCCAGGACACCTTCGGCGGCCCCGCCGCTGCCGAGATAGATATCCACGCCGCTGTCCTGCGGATTGGTGGTGTGGATGATGCCCGCCACGTCGCCGTCTGTGATCAGCTTCACCGAGGCGCCGACCGCATGCACGGCCTCGATCAGCCCCGCATGGCGCGGCCGATCCAGCACCAGAGCGGTGATCTCCGAGGGCGAGATTCCGCGCGCCTTGGCCAGCGCCCGGATGTTTTCCTGCGGCGTCGCGGCCAGCGAGACGATCCCTTCGGGATACCCCGGGCCGATGGCGATCTTGTCCATATAGACCGGCGGCGCGGCGAGCAGCGAGCCGGTCTCGGCGATGACGATCACGGAGATCGAGCCGGGCATGTTCTTCGCGCACAAAGTGGTGCCTTCGAGCGGATCGACGGCGATGTCCACGGCATCCCCGCCCTCGCCCACCTCCTCGCCGAGGAACAGATGGGGCACTTCCCCTTCCAATCCTTCGCCGATCACCACCCGGCCGCTCAGCGGCATTTTCGACAATTCGCGATAGGCGGCGGCGCTTGCCGCTTCATCGGCGGCCTGCTCGTCGCCGCGCCCCCGCAGCCGCGCAGCCGCCACGGCGGCGCGCTCGGTCACACGTGCGAGCTCCAGGGCAAAACGGCGATCCAGCACCTGGGCCGCGCGCGTTTCGGGCATGGATCAGTCCTTCTCGATGCGGATCACCTGGGGCGGATTGGCGATGACACCTTCCGCCTCGATGGCCGCCACGGCACGCCGCACAGCCTCTTCCGTCGTGGCATAGGTGATGAGGATCACCGTCGCCTGCTCGCCATCGCCCTTGCGGGTGGGGCGGTGTTGCACGATGGATTCGAGCGAGATGCCCTCGTCCGCCATGCGGCCGGCGATGGTTGCGGCAGTCCCTGGCTTATTGACCGCCGCAAGGCGGATGTAATAGCCGCCCTCGTGCAATTGCATGGGCGCGCGGCGCGGCACCTGGAGCGCCGCGGTCGGCAGGCCGAAGGGATAGCCCTGCACGCCCCGCGCCAGATCCACCAGATCCGCCACCACGGCGGACGCGGTCGCAGCGCCGCCCGCGCCGGGGCCGACCAAGGTGAGCGCAACCGCATCGCCGTCCACGGCCACGGCATTGGTAACGCCGGAAACCTGGGCAATGGGCCAGTGCTTGGGCACCATGGTGGGATGGACGCGCTGCTCGATGCCGTCGTCGGTGCGCACGGCGACCCCCAGCAGCTTCACCTTATAGCCCAGTTCATCCGCCGCCCGGAGATCGGCCAGGGTCAGCGAACGAATGCCTTAGCCGTCGATGTCGAAGGTCGGGTCGGCTTCCGCATAGCCGAGCCGCTGGGCCTCCGCGAGGCAGGTTTCAAACGAGAGCCCCTCGTCCGCCATGCGGGTGAGGATATAATTGCAAGTGCCGTTGAGAATGCCGGAGACGCGGGCGATGCGATTGCCCACCAGCGCCTCGCGCAGGGTCTTCACGATGGGAATGCCGCCGGCCACCGCCGCTTCGAAATCGAGCGCGACGCCGGAGGCCTCGGCGCCGGCAGCGAGCGCCATGCCGTGCTTTGCGAGCAGCGCCTTGTTGGCCGTAACCACCGGCTTGCCGGCCGCCAAAGCGGCGGCGACCGCCGCCTTGGCCGGATCGCCCGCCGACGGTGCCGAGGCCAGCCAGCCCCACGTTCAAGTCACTCATGGGAAATCGGGCTTCCTGTTTGATCAGCGGGCGGCGCTCAGCGGCACGACATTATGCAATGTGGTGCTGGCGGTCTCGAAGAAGCGGCGGACATTGCGGGCCGCCTGGCGAATGCGCTGCTCGTTCTCCACCACGGCGATGCGGACGAAATCATCGCCGTGTTCGCCGAAGCCGACGCCCGGCGCGACCGCCACCTCTGCCTTTTCGATCAAGAGTTTGGCGAACTCCACGCTGCCCATGGCCCGGAACGGCTCGGGGATCGGGGCCCAGGCGAACATGGATGCCTCCGGCACCGGTATGGTCCAGCCGGAGCGGCCGAAGCTCTCCACCAAAGCGTCGCGGCGGCGCTTGTAGGTCTCGCGCATCTCCGCGACGCAATCCTGCGGACCGTTGAGCGCTGCCGTGGCCGCAACCTGGATCGGGGTATAAGCGCCGTAATCGAGATAGGATTTCACCCGCGACAAGGCGGCGATCAGCCGCTCGTTGCCCACCGCGAAGCCCATGCGCCAGCCGGCCATGGAATAGGTCTTTGACATGGAGGTGAATTCCACCGTCACGTCCATGGCGCCCGGCACCTGCAACACGGAGGGCGGCGGGGTATCGCCGTAATAGAGCTCCGCATAGGCGAGGTCGGACAGGATGATGAGGTCGTTCTTCTTCGCGAAGGCGACCACGTCCTTATAGAAATCCAGGCTCGCCACCGTCGCGGTGGGATTGGAAGGATAGCACAGCACCACCGCGATCGGCTTCGGGATGGAATGCTGCACCGCCCGTTCCATGGCATGGAAAAAGCCGGCGTCCGGCTCCACCGGCACCGAGCGGATCACGCCGCCCGCCATGAGGAAGCCGAAGGCGTGGATCGGATAGCTGGGATTGGGCGTCAGGATGACATCGCCCGGCGCAGTGATGGCCTGCGCCATATTGGCGAAGCCTTCCTTCGAGCCGAGGGTCGCGACCACCTGCCGGTCCGGGTCCAGCTTCACGCCGAACCTGCGGGCATAATAGGCGGCCTGGGCCCGGCGCAGACCGGGAATGCCCTTGGAGGCGGAATACCGGTCGGTGCGCGGTTTGCCGATGGTTTCCTTCAGCTTCTCGATCACATGGGCCGGCGCATCGAGATCCGGATTGCCCATGCCGAGGTCGACGATATCCGCGCCATTGTTGCGGGCGGCGGCCTTCACACGATTCACCTGCTCGAACACATAAGGCGGCAGCCGGCGAATGCGGTGGAAATCGGTCATCTCAGTCAAGCTCCAAGGCCGCGCGCCCTTCTCTCCCGGCGCGGCGAACGAGCGTTCTACCACTGTTCGGTGAAGGAAAAAGTGCTCATCGAATGCTGCAAGTGCGAGATTTGCATCAAAAGCGCATCTTCCACCGTCCGCGTTGAGATTTGCGAGAGGTCAAGGCTGCCCTGCGGTGGACGCACCTCTCGCACACAGGCGTTGCTCGGACCTGTGATGGCGCAGACGGTTGGCCCGAACAGACCGACGCAGGGCACCTCCAGCGCCGCCGTCATATGCAGAATGCCCGAATCGTTTCCCAGCAGCACGTTGGCGCTCGCGGCCTGAAACACGGCCTCCTCCAGCGGGGTCGCGGTGAAATCTCGCACCGGGGCCGCGGCGGCGATGATGCGGGCGGCCTCCGCCTCCGCCGGCCCGCCGAGCACCCACACCGCGAAGCCCCGCGCGGCGAAGGCCGCGGCAATCTCCGCGAAGCGCTGCGCCGGCCAGAGCCGCTTCACATTGTAAGCCCCGGGTGCAAGCGCGATCACCGGCCGGCCGTCGGGCACGGCCTGGGCGCTTTTCTGCCAGGCATAGAGATCGGTCGGCTCGACCTTGAGGCGCGGCGGAAGAATGGCTTCCATCACCTCGCCAGGCTCGCGCGCCAGGGCGCAGACCTTCTCGGTTTCCCCATGGATCTGCCCCTCGCCCCAGCGCACCTGATTGATGAGGAACAAGCGCCCCTCGCCGAACCAGCCGACCCGCTCGGGTATCCCGGCGAGGAAGGGCACGATGGCGGCTTTATAGGTGCGGCTCACCACATAGACCCGGCGATAGCGTTCGCTGCGCAGCCGCCCGGCGAGACCGAGCTTCTGCCGCAGGCCGAGCGCGCGATGGGGCGTGTTGTCGACCCAGGCCTTGCGCAATTCGGGCACGAAGCGCACCAGCCGGTCAGTCGGGCTGCGGCACAGGAAATCAATGGCCACGCCGGGAAAGCGGCGCGCGACGTGGCGGGCCAGCGCGAAACAGCGGACATGGTCGCCGATCCCGCCGAAGCCCGCGATCAGGAACGCCTCGNNNCCTTCCGGCCGTCTCGGATCCCGGCGCGCCGCCACCTTCGCCTTCGGCCCGGGACGAGCGGGCGGCGAGGTTCACGGCTGATCCTTCTGCGCGTCCGAATCGGCCTGCTGGAGCCGCCGCTGGGCATCATTCGCGGCATTCTCCAATTCGGCCTGAAGCTTAGCCAGCTCTTCCGGCGACATCGCCGGCGGGCGGGGGGTGGGTGGGACGCTGAAATTGGGAAAATTCCCGGCTTCCACCTTTGGCACGTCCGGCACCTTCGGTTCCAGGAAGGGAATGCTCGATTCGCCGGCGCACCCTGCGAGGGCAAGCCCCAGAAGCAGGCCGGACGAGGCCGCGCAGACGCGCAGGAACGGGGCCGCGCGTGCGCGCATGGCCGAAAATGTCAGGCGCCCTGCGCTATTCATCTTTTCCCCGCATAAATCTTCCATACCGCTCATCCGCCGCAGACGAAGCACCTCGCCCCTCGCCATGCGGCCCGCTAATATGCCCGAAGCAGGAAACGCGAAACAGGCCCCGTCACGATCTCCGAAAAAGATCCGACATCTGGCGGGGCGCCGCCCAAGGATTGACCATGTCCGCGCCAAAGGACCTCACACCCGCCACGCGCCCCGGCCGGCTCGATATGGACGCCTTTGCTCGTAACCTTGCTCAATTGATCGAGGAAGGCGGCAAGGCCATGGCGGCTTATATCCGCCCGCGCGAGGCCGGCACCAAAAAAGATGACATGGCCGACGACATCGCCGACGCCTTCAAGACGTTCGGCCAGGTCGCGGAATATTGGATGGCCGACCCCCAGCGCACGGCCGAGGCGCAATCCCGCCTGATGACCAATTATATTTCCGTCTGGTCGGCGGCGCTGAAGAAAATGTCCGGCGAAGCCGCGGAGGCGGTGACCGCCCCCGACCCCAAGGACGCGCGCTTCAAGGATCCGGAATGGAATTCCAATCCGTTCTTCGATGCGCTGAAGCAAACCTATCTGGTCACCACCCACTGGGCCGACGCTATGGTGAAAGAGGCCGACGGCCTCGACCCCCATGTGAAGCACAAGGCCGAGTTCCTGGTCCGCCAGCTCACGAACGCCATTTCCCCGTCCAATTTCATCCTGACCAAT
Source organism: Rhizobiales bacterium 32-66-11 (assembly GCA_002304505.1). Taxonomy (GTDB): domain Bacteria; phylum Pseudomonadota; class Alphaproteobacteria; order Rhizobiales; family Xanthobacteraceae; genus NCEH01. The sequence goes on from NCEH01000096.1 coordinate 7,400, forward strand.
CCGGAGCTGCTGCGCGAGACGCTGAACTCCAACGGTGAAAACCTGGTGCGGGGCATGAAGCACTTCACCGAGGATCTGATCGAGGGGAATGGCGACCTGCGCATCCGCCAGACCGACCTCTCCGCCTTCGAAGTCGGCCGCAACCTTGCGACCACCCCCGGCAAGGTGGTGTTCGAAACCGACCTGATGCAGCTCATCCAATATGCGCCCACAACGCCGAGCGTCAAAAAGATGCCGGTGCTGCTTGTGCCGCCGTGGATCAACAAATTCTACATTCTCGACCTGAACCCGGAAAAATCCTTCATCAAATGGCTGGTGGACCAAGGATTGACGGTGTTCGTCATCTCCTGGGTCAATCCCGACGCGCGCCTCGCCGCCAAGGGGTTCGACGATTACATGCGCGAGGGCATCCTGGCCGCCCTCGATGCGATCGAGAAGGCGACCGGCGAGAGGCAGGCGCACACCATCGGCTATTGCGTCGGCGGCACGCTGCTCGCGGTGACCCTGGCCTATATGGCCGCCGCCGGCGATACCCGCATTCCGAGCGCGACCTTCCTCACCACCCAGATCGACTTCACCCACGCGGGCGATCTGAAAGTGTTCGTGGATGAGGAGCAGCTCGCGGTGATCGAGCGCAAGATGCAGGAGACCGGATATCTTGAGGGCCGCAAGATGGCGTCCGCCTTCAACATGCTGCGCTCCAACGATCTGATCTGGCCCTATGTGGTCAACAATTACATGAAGGGCCAACAGCCCTTCCCGTTCGACCTGCTCTATTGGAATGCGGATTCCACCCGCATGCCGGCCGCGAACCATTCCTATTACCTGCGCAATTGCTACCTCGAGAACAACATCGCGAAGGGCCTCGCGCGGATTGCCGGCGTGCCCATCGACATGCACAAGGTGAATATTCCGGTCTATGCCCTCGCCACTCGCGAGGATCATATCGCCCCGCCCAAATCCGCCTTCATCGGCGCCGGCCTCCTGAACGGCCCGGTGCGTTTCGTGCTGGCGGGCTCGGGACATATAGCGGGGGTTGTAAATCCGCCAGCCAAGGTGAAGTACCAGCACTGGACCGGCGGCGCGGTGGGCGGTGCCTATGAGGAGTGGCTGGGCGCCGCGCAGGAGCATCCCGGTTCCTGGTGGCCGGACTGGATGCAATGGTTCAGCGCCATGCACAATGAAGAGGTTCCGGCCCGCGAACCGGGCGGCGGCGCTCTACAACCTATAGAGGACGCTCCGGGCCGGTACGTGCGCGCGCGCTCCTGAATTTCCTTAGCGGAACGTAACGAAACCGCTGCGAGGCCGGCGCCGCACAGCGAACGTAACAATGCGCGATACAACCTCACTGGTTGCGCATAATATTTATTGCACGTTTTAGGTGTAGGTCGCATAGTCCCTTCACGGACGTCGCTTGCCCGTACCCACATCAGAATGTGCCCGCCGCCCCCACGGCAGGTACCGTGTCGCCGCACATCCCGAACCGGGTGTGGCCGGTGCATGCCCTTGATGTCAGAGCGGAGCTCGCCGCGCCGTCACTCAGGGAGCGACCACAATGTCGGATGGCGAACTGGAACCCATCGGGGCGGAGAAGAAAGACGACATCAAAAAAGCCAAGGCCAAGGGCGGCAGCGGAGGCGGCAGCGGCCCAAGCCGGTTGTCGCTGATCGCGCACAAGAAGAACGATGCCGGCGTTGGCCATGGCTATGACGTGAGCCGGGGCCTGAATATCCGCCAGGCTCTGCGCGGTCTGCTGTTCGACCTTCAGGTCGAAGCAACGGGCGATGACGATTTCGAATTCGTCATCGTCAAGCGCGGCGCGGACGGCACGGTGACGGCACGGGCGCAGTTGGAATGGATGGCTCTGCCGACCCAGGGATATAGCCGCATTTTTGGCTCCACCGCCGATCAATACGCTTCGGAGGTCACGGACAAGCTGGGCCTCGACGCCTCATACGGCGGCTTCTCGGGCGCGATTTCGACCGCGGTGACCGACTCCCGCACGCTGAAGACCACCTCCAGCCTCCTGACCCTGCGCTTCATGCGGACCATCGCGCGGGTGTCGCTGCCGACCAATTACAAAACCTTCGTGCGGCCCGATGTTGCCGCCATCCTCGACGGGACAGATGAAGAGCTGGCGGACTTTTTCGAGCAATTTGGAACGCATTTCGTCCGCGAGAGCCTCTACGGCGGCTATTGCGACTGCACGACCGTTCTCAAGTCTGCCGAATCGTCGCGGATCGAGAAGGTCGAGGCCTCCATCAAGGCATCCTTCGATAGCAGCGCCGGCCTCACTTCTGACGGAGAGGGTGCGCCCAAGGCCCCGACCGGATCGGTCACAGCGCGCGCCGAGCGCAACAAGGAATTGAGCGAAACGTTCAAGAAGAATACCGAATCCGTCGCCTGGCTCTCGGTCGGCGGCAAGAGCGCGGTGCTGAACCAGGAGCAGATCTCCGATTGGGCGGCGACCATCGACGAGGCCCCGACCCTGTGCGGGTTCGAGACCAAGGGCGCCCTGATGCCGATCTGGACCCTCTGCAGCAAACCCGAACGCGCCCGCAAGGTGGAAGCGCTCGCGCGCCAGTTCCTGAAACAGCGCAATGCCGGCATCATCTATGCCATCGAAAGCAAACTGAAGCTCGCCAAGTGCGACACCTTCACGACCTTGCTTTCGGACAAGGGCATGGGAACGGCGAATGACATGACCGTCTATGTGCCCATGCGGAGCGCGCAACAGAAGGATTTCTTCTTGCTGGGCCATGTGGTGGAGAACCATTACGGCCAAGCCCGGGGGCGCACCTATCTTGTGAAGGACCCAAGCCCCACCAAGACGCTGCTCCTGCCTCCGGTCGATTGCATCCAGATCTGGTCGTCCGCGGGCAGCGGATTCCGCGAATTCAGCATCTGGAGGATGGTCCCACCCGATGGCTATGTCGCCCTCGGACACATCGTATCGCCATCCTGGAAGCGCCCGCCGCTGGATGATTTCCGCTGCGTGCGCGAAGTGGACACCGAAGCCGCCAGATATGGGGGATCTGTCTGGTCCAACTCCATCGGCAAAACCCAATTCCTGACCACCGGGTTCAATCCTTTGGTGTCCGGTTGGCGGATGCTGAGCGCAGGAGAGGTGAGCGGGGCGGTGCGCGTGGGCGACCGCGAGGTGGAGATCTACCCGATCGAGCCGAAGACCCCCCTCAGTGGGCTCGCCTTATCCCTGTTCCACGCCTTCGACTATTGGAACGACCCAAAAGGTTTCCCCGCGACGCTCAAGTCTGAGCTGCTCGAAGGCTGATCCCGATACTTTCCCTGATGAGTGGAGATAAACAATGACCCATGACACGGGACGTAAGGCGATGCGCGCGATCCTTGGCACCTGCGCCCTTCTTGTTGCCACCTCCGGTCTCGCCGAGGCCGGCACATGGAAGATCGGGGAGCGCCTGAGCTATTTTTGCCGGAACCCCGGCAATTCGCGCGACAACATCCAATACTGCCACAATTGCGTGCGGGCCATCGGCCCGAGCCAGACCTATGTGACATGGACCTTCCCGGTGTATTGCGATGGTCGCGCCACCGGGCAGCAAGTGCGCGGTGAACTGCGGTGCAGTGTTGCCGGCAGCGAGCCGGACCAGAAGCGGGCGATCACCCAGAATGCCCTCTCAAAGCTGCCGTCCTCGTCGAAAGCCTGCCCGCGCTAAAGAGCTTTCGGCCAAACCACTTGGGGATTGCGGGACGCATGTTCCGCCCGCCTCGGGCACGGGCTTGCGCGAATGTCGCATGCCCGTCAGTTTCCATCCCTACATAGCGGGTGCAGGTGCGAACGTTCGCATCTGCACCTCGCTGCGGCATGCCGGCGGACCGGCGTGCCGGCGATGTCCTCAGGGCTAAGGGATGGACGATGAGTTTCCTCATCTGTTTGGGCGCGCTCGCGTTTTTGATGTTCGTCGCGTATCGCGGCTTCAGCGTGATCCTGTTTGCGCCCGTCGCCGCGCTCGGCGCGGTGCTGCTCACCGATCCCGCCGCCGTCCCCGTCATCTATTCCGGCCTGTTCATGGATAAGATGGTGGGCTTCATCAAGCTCTACTTCCCCGTGTTCCTGCTGGGCGCCGTGTTTGGCAAGGTGATCGAGCTTTCGGGCTTCTCGCGGTCCATCGTCTCGGCGGCGATCGGGATTCTCGGCCAGTCTCGCGCCATGCTCGCGATCGTGCTGGTGGGCGCGATCCTCACCTATGGCGGCGTTTCGCTGTTCGTCGTGGTGTTCGCGGTCTATCCGTTTGGCGCCGAGCTGTTTCGCCAGGTGGGCATTCCCAAGCGCCTGCTCCCGGCCACCATCGCGCTTGGTGCCTTCTCCTTCACCATGGACGCGATGCCGGGCACGCCGCAGATCCAGAACATCATCCCCACGACCTTCTTCAAGACCACCGCTTATGCCGCGCCGATCCTTGGGCTTGTGGGCAGTGTTTTCATCCTCGTCGCCGGCCTTGCCTATCTGAACTTCCGCCGCAAGCAGGCGCTCGCCAAAGGCGAAGGCTATGGCGAGGGACACACCCAGGAGCCGGCGCCCCAGATCGATACCGTGCGGGGGGTCAATCCGTTGCTGGCCATCCTGCCGTTGATCGTGGTGGGCATCGCCAATCTCGCCCTCGGCCGGCTCATTCCCCTCGCCTATGGGGACACCGCGACCGCTCTGCTGACACCCGGAGAGCATGCCATTTCCATGCCCACCGCGTCGGTGGTCGCCATCTGGGCCGTTCAGGGCGCGTTGCTCTTGGGCATTCTGACCGTGTTCCTGTTCGCCTTCCGCCCAGTGGCGATCCAATTTGCCGACGGTTCGAAAGCGGCGGTGGCGGGCGCCCTTCTGGCGGGCCTCAACACCGCATCCGAATATGGGTTCGGCGCGGTCATCGCGGCGCTTCCGGGCTTCATGGTGATCAAGAATGCCCTCGCCGCCATTCCAAACCCGCTGGTCAACGAGGCCATCTCCATCACGGCCCTGGCTGGCATCACCGGCTCGGCATCGGGCGGCCTTTCGATTGCGCTCGCCGCCATGTCGGAACAATTCATCAGCGCGGCAAACGCCGCCGGCATTCCGATGGAAGTGATGCACCGCGTGGCGGCCATGGCCTCCGGCGGCATGGATACCCTGCCCCACAACGGCGCGGTCATCACCTTGCTGGCGGTGTGCGGTCTCTCGCACAAGCAATCCTACGGCGACATTTTCGCCATCACACTGACGAAGACCGCCGCGGTGTTCTTCGTGATCGGCTTCTACTACCTGACCGGCCTGTACTGAGGCCCGGTCACGCCGGGTCGGAGGCAATCCGGCTCGGCAGCAGGTCGCCGCTCTGTTCCAGGACGGGATAGGCGGCGGCCGCCACGATGTGGCTGTTGATCTGCTTCATGTCGCTCAGCAGGTCGAGATGCAGCGAGGAGGTCTCGATCGAATCCGTCTGGCCGTCGCGCATGCGCTCCAGATGGGATTTCGTGCCCTCCGCCTCGGCCGTCCGGAAGACGGATTTCTCCTCGGCCAGCATGCGCGCGGCGCGCGGGTCCTCGGTCATGAACAAGGAGGAGGCCAGGCGCAGATTGGTGCTCAGCCGCTCCATGAGCGCGCGAATATCCGCCTCGCTCTGCGGCGAGAAAGCGAGCCCGCGCTTCACCCGCTTGTCGGCATGGATGAGAAGATTGCTCTCCACCATGTCGCCGGCCTGCTCCATCTGGGTGGAGAAGGTGAGCACCCGCTGAAGCCGGGCCTGGTCGGCTTCCGACAGATCGTGCGGATCGAGCCCGGTAAGATAGCTGCGGATCGCCGAGTTCAGGCTGTCGATGATGTCTTCGTTGCGCTTCACCTGCGCCACGTGGCTCAGATCGCCATCGACCACGGCCGACTGCGCATCCTTCAGCATGGCGTCCAGCAGGTCGGCGAGGCGCATGGCCTCGCGCGCCGCCGCGCCCAGCGCCACCACCGGAACCTCCCGCGCGGCTGGATCGAGATAGAGTGGGCGCGCGGGATCGGCGAGATCCACATGGGCCGGCATCAGTTTTTCCAGCAGCCTCGCGAACGGACCGAGCACCGGGAAGAACAGCAGCGCCAGCGCCAGATTGAACAAGGTGTGGAAATCCGCGACAGCGCGGCCGTTATCCGGCTGAAGCACGACCATCAGTTCGCCGATCGGGCCGAGAAAGGCCAAGGCGATGACCGTGCCGAAGATGCGGTTGAGCAAATTGCCCACCGGAAGACGGCGCGCCGCCGCGCCGCCTCCGGATGCACCTTCCAGAACCGGATTGATGGCCGAGCCGATATTCGCGCCCAGCACCAAAGCAAAGGCTGCTTCCGGCGGCACCACGCCCTTGGCGGCGAACGACATGATCAGCAGGATCACCGCGACGCTGGAATGGGCGGCCCAGGTCACCACGGCCGCGAGCAACACGTCGATCAGCGGAATGGTCGCGACCGCGCCGAGGAACATGCGCAGGCTCGGCGCGTCCTCGTACGGCGTCATCAGTTCAAGTAATTGATGCAGCGCCAGGAGCATCAGGCCAAGGCCGATGAACACCCGACCGATGTCCCGCGTGCGCTCTACGCTGCCGCGCCGGAACATCATGACGCCCACCAGGATCAGCGCCGGCGAAAAGGCCGCGCCATCGAACGAGAGCACCTGGACGATCAGCGTCGTGCCCACGTTCGCGCCCAGCATCACCGCGAGCGCCGGCACGAGGTCCACCACAGCAGCAAAGCGATGGCACCGGCGAGGTTCAGAAGGGTGACCGAAATGTTCATCCTGGATGGTCGCCTTGTTCGCTTCACAGGCACCTGCGCCGGCCCGGCACCGGCGAATCTCCACGACATGCCGCAAGCATGCGAGCGTTTCATCCGCAGCCGCCGCGATCAAGCGGCGACCGTCCCGTTTTGATGCGCTTGGCTCAGGCCGACGGGCCCGCCTCGCCCTCCGGCTCCACATAGCGCGGAAAAATGCCGACCGGCGGGGGAATGACGATGCCGCCGGCAAGGCGGTGCGCGCCGCCGAGACGGGAGAAATCGCGTTCCTCCGCAGGCAGCACCAGCAGGTCCAGCATCCGGCTGGCGCTCTCCGGCATCACCGGCTGGGCGAGGATCGCCACCTGGCGGATCACCTCGGCGGTGGTCCAGAGCACGGTCTTCATGCGCTCGGGATCGGTCTTGCGCAGCGCCCAGGGGGCGGCGGCGGCGAAATAGCGATTGGCGTCCGCCACAACCGCCCACACGGCCGCCAGATAATGGTGGATCGCCTGGACGTCCATCGCTTCGCGGGCCTTGGCAAGCATGTCGTCGGCCGCCGCGAGGATCGCCTCATCTTCCGGCGAGAGCGGGCCAGGCTCGGGCACCACGCCGTCCAGATTCTTCGAGATCATGGAGAGCGAGCGCTGGGCGAGATTGCCGAGGTCGTTGGCCAAATCCGCATTCATGCGGGTGACGATGGCATCGTGGCTATAGGAGCCATCCTGGCCGAACGAGACCTCGCGCAGGAAGAAATAGCGCACCGCGTCCACGCCATAGGCTTTCACGAGGTCGAACGGATCGACCACATTGCCCACCGACTTGGACATTTTCTCCCCGCGATTGAACAGGAAGCCGTGGCCGAACACGCGCTGCGGGGCGGCAAGCCCCGCCGACCACAGGAAGGCCGGCCAATAGACCGCGTGGAAGCGCGTGATGTCCTTGCCAATCACATGCACGTCCGCCGGCCAATATTTGGCGAACAATTCTCCCTGCGTATCGGGATAGCCGAGCGCGGTGATGTAGTTCGTCAGCGCATCCACCCACACATACATGATGTGCTTGGGATCGCCCGGCACGGGAATGCCCCAATCGAACGTGGTGCGCGAGATGGAGAGATCCTGAAGTCCGCCCGACACGAAGCTCACCACTTCGTTGCGGCGCGCATCCGGGGCGATGAAATCGGGATTGGCGGCGTAATGGTCCAGCAGTTTTTGCTGATAGGCGGAGAGGCGGAAGAAATAGCTGTCCTCCTCCACCCATTCCACCGGCGTGCCCTGGGGGCCGAGGCGCACGCCATCGGCATTCAGCTGGGTCTCGTCCTCGGCGTAATAAGCCTCGTCGCGCACCGAATACCAGCCGGCATAGGTGGACTTGTAGATGTCCCCATTCGCCGCCATTTTTTCCCAGATCGCCTGGCAGGACTTCTTGTGGCGCTCTTCCGTGGTGCGGATGAAATCGTCGATGGAGAGGCCGAACGCCTCCACCATGGCCTGGAAGCGCGGAACATTGCGGTCCAGCAGCTCGCGCGGCGTCAAACCCGCCTTCTGGGCGGTCTGGAGCATCTTGATGCCGTGCTCGTCGGTGCCGGTGAGAAAGCGCACGTCATAGCCGTCGAGCCGCTTGAAGCGGGCGATGCAATCGGTGGCGATCGCCTCATAGGCGTGGCCCATGTGGGGCACGCCGTTGGGATAGGCGATGGCGGTGGTGATGTAGAACTTCGGCTTCGACGACATGGCGGCCCGCTTGAATGCGCGAGGAGGCTCGCCTTGGTTCGCGCTCAGGCGCGCGCGGCCTCGGCCAGCTCGGTGAAAATGCGAAAGACCAACGCCTTGCGGTCGAGATTGAACGTGTCCGCCTCGCCCGCCGCGCGCCGAACCTTCTCCCACACCTCACCCAAGCGGACAAGGCGCCCGCGCTCCCATTGGCCGCCGGTCGCGGTCTGCGCGATCCAGTCGCTCACCGCCTCGACGAACAGGTCGAAGCCGTCGCCCCGGTCGCCCTGCAGCCGGGCGCCGAGCGCGTGCATCTCCTCAGGGCGGGCCTGAGGCAGTTGATCCAGCAGCCGCAGGGTCGCGGCGCGCACCTCCATGCCCTCGCCGCGCGCCAGGATCAAAGCGCGCCGCACGCTGCCGCCGCTCGCTTCCGCCGCCTGCGGCAGGCGCGCGGCCTCAAGCTCGGGAATCTCATCCTTGAGATGATCGAGCGCGACCAGCACATCCTGCGGCCCAAGCGCCCGCAGCCGCACCAGGCGTGTGCGCGAGCGGATCGTCGGCAGCACCCGCCCCGGCGCGTGCGACACCAGCAGGAACAGCGAACGCGGCGGCGGCTCCTCCAGCGTCTTCAGCAAAGCGTTGGCACCGGAGGCATTGAGGTCGTCCACCGCATCCACGATGCACACCCGCCAGCCACCGGATGACGCCGTGGCGCCGAAAAAAGTGCGCACCCGCCGCACCATCTCGGCGGGAATCATGGTGGGGATCTTGTCTTCCCCCGCTTCCGGGACGCGGCGGATGGCGAGCAGATCCGGATGGGTCAGGGCCGCCACTTGCCGGGCCACGGGATGGTGCGGATCGACGGCGAAATCGTGCCGGTCCGGTCCCGCCTGCGCCCCGGACAGCACGAAGCGGGCGATGCGATAGGCCAACGTCGCCTTGCCGATGCCCTCGGCACCGCCGATCAGCAGGGCATGGGGAAACCGCCCCGAGCGCCAATCGCCGAGAAGGTCCGCCTCCACCGCCTCATGGCCGAACAGGTGCGTTTGCTCGCGCGGATGCAGCGCACCCGGCAGACGGTCGCCCTCCACCGGGGCGGTCATGCCGGCGCATCCTCGGCCGCGGGCAAAGCACAGCGTGTGCTCACGGCCGAGAGGATCTGCGCGGCGACGCTCTCCACCTCGCCCCGGGCGTCGATCACCACGCACCGCTCCGGCTCGGCATCGGCAAGCGCCAGGAATGCGGAGCGAATGGCGGCATGATAATCGGCGCCCTCGCGCTCGAAACGGTCTGCCGCGGCGCCCTTTCCGCGTGCGGCGGCGCGGGCAAGGCCGATCTCCGGCGGCACATCGAGCACCAGGGTCAGGTCCGGCTTGTTCGCCCCCACGCTGACGCGATCTAGCGCGCGCAGCAGGCGTGGATCCGCCTTGCCGACGGCGCCCTGATAGACGCGGGTGGAATCCGTGAAGCGATCGCAGATCACCCATGCGCCAGCGTCCAGCGCCGGTGCGATGGTCTCGCGCACATGGTCGGCGCGTGCGGCCGCGAACAAGGCCGCCTCGCCTTGCGGGCCGAGCGGCTGGGCAAGGCCGGACAACAGGACCTCGCGCACTTTCTCCGCGAAGGGGGAGCCGCCGGGCTCGCGCGTCACGCGGACAGACAACCCGCGCGCTTCGAGCGCCGAGGCGAGGATGCGGGCCTGCGTGGACTTTCCCGTGCCCTCGCCGCCTTCCAGGGTGATGAAACGGCCGCGCGCGGCGGTCATTTCTGGATCTTGGCCAGCAGCTTGGCGCCAAGGTCGCGCGCCGTGTCGCCGACCAGCACGCCGGCTCCATCAAAGGCGCGCTGCCACATGGTGCCCACAGGCACATCCGCCGTCGTGACCAGCGGCACGTCCAGCACCTTGAGCTGGCCGCGCGTGATTTCCAGCTGCGCCACCTCGGTGCCCTTCACCACGGGCGCGCGGAGCGGTCCGTGATAGGTGATGCGCGCCACCAACTTATCCTGGCTGTTGCGCGGCATGAGCAGGGAAATGGGTTCGCGCGCCGCAAGGCCGACGGAACCGGTCTCGCCGCCGAACACCGCGGCGCGGGCGAGTTCCGCATCGGCCGCGAACAGGGGGCGATGCTCGAACGAATGGAACCCCCAGTCCAGCAGGCGGCGAATCTCTTCCAGGCGCACCTTCTCCGAGGACGCACCCATCACCACGGCGATCAGCCGCTGGTTGTTCTGCACCGCCGAACCTACGAGGTGATAGCCCACGTCCTTCACCCAGGACGCATGCAGCCCATCGGCGCCGACGCCCGCATCCAGCAAGGGATTGCGATTGCGCTGTTTAATCTTGCTCCACTCGATGCCGGGCGTCGCGAAAATCGGATAGAGGGTCGGGAAGGTGCGGATGATGTAGCGCGAGAGCTGCGCCATATCGCGCGCTGTGGTCAGTTGCCCGGGATCGGCAAAGCCCGTGGAATTGCGGAACGATGTGCCCGTCAGCCCGAGTTCCTCGGCCTTGGCGTTCATCTTTACCGTAAACTCGCCCTCGGTTCCCGCCACGCCCTCGGCGAGCGCGATGGCCGCGTCATTGCCCGAGATGGCGAGCGCGCCGATCAGCAGATCGCCGACGCGCACATTGCTCTTCACCGCTGCGAACATGGCCGCGCCACCGGAGGGGCCGCCTCCGCGCCGCCAAGCGTTCTCGCTCACCGTGAACAGCGTGTCCTGCGTGATCCGGCCGGAGCGGATTTCATCGAACACGACGGCGCCCGTCATGATCTTGACGATGCCGCCGGGCGCGACGCGCTTTTCCGAATCCTTGTCGAACAAAATGGCGCCGGTGGAGAAATCCACCAGGATCGCACTCGGCACCACGGTCGTGAACGTGGATTGCGCGCGGGCGGGGCCGACGCTCATCGCCGCGCCCAGAATCGCAAAACCTGCCGCGAGGGCGACAGGCTTGGAAGCAATGGATGTCAGGGAACGGCGCAGGTGAGCGAGGGTGCCGATTGCGCGTGTGAGAATGCGACGGTCGCGCCCGCCGAAATTAACGCCCAGAGCCATCGGTTGCCACACCTGCGTAGCTGAGGCCGCTCACGGGCGCCGCGCCCACGCTCCAGCCGGAAGAAGGAGCTGTACTGCGTGCCACAGGCTGCGCCTGGAAGGCAACACGTTGCTGGGCTGCGACGGGTGCGGGCGCCGGAGCGGGGAAAGCGGCACGCGCCGAAACCGGCTTGGGAGCCGCAGCGGATGCGGTGCGGACGGGAGCGGGGACCGGCGCGGCTTCGGCCTGGCGCACGGTGGGCGCGGCGGCATCCTCCCCGCCCTCGTGCCCAAGATCGAACGGGCGCTGCAGCGGCTCGGGGATGTCGCCGGAACTGGAGGTCTGCGGCACGGCGCGCGGCAGAGAGGGCACGAACGGGGTTGCCGATGCCACCATGACGGCGGATGCGCCCGGCACCTGGGCCGGCTCGTTGATGCTGAGCGAAGCCGAAAGTTTGCGATCGTCCGACCCATCGAGCGGCGCGCGGGCGACATATTCCACACGCACCTTCGCGACGCCCTTGCCGGAAAAGCCGAGCAGATCCGCGGTGCGGTGGGAGACGTCGATCACCCGGTTCTGGTGATACGGGCCGCGATCGTTGACCCGCACGATGATGGAATGATTGTTGTTCAGATTGGTCACACGCACATAGCACGGCATGGGCAGCGTGGGATGGGCGGCGGAAATGGAGTCGCGGTCGAACACCTCGCCGTTGGCGGTCAGGCGCCCGTGGAAGTCGTCGCCATACCAGGAGGCGATGCCGTCGGCTTTATAATTGGGGTTTTCCGCCGGCACATAGGTGCGCCCGGCGATCACATAAGGCTTGCCGACGCGATAGGCACCGCCGCCCTTGGGTACGGACTGACCATCCGCCACCACGCGCGGGCTGGCCGAGACGCCGTATTTCGGATCGACCGTGGAGCCGAGCTTGTTGGCACTGCTGCAACCGGCAAGAACAAGGCAAACCGCGCCAAGGCTCAAAGTGCCGCGCCAGATGCGGAGCCGCGATGCGATCGTCTGCTCTGTCGTCATGTGCGCCCTGTCTCACCGACGTGCCGAAACCCGACTCGTCGTCCGCCCCATGGATCGCCGTCACTATGTCACGGCAGGCTTCGATATGACAGAATTGGACTGGAGAACACGGCAAAAATGCGGCGCAGCTACGACCATGGTTAATGTTCTGTAATGAAACGTTATCTGCCAAGGGTTTGAAAGCACAAGCTTCCTTTGCGGCAAACGGCAAAGGCATGGCCATTTTTCGCCCCTCCCCCTGCGGCATGCACTGCCACACATCGGAACGAGCGAAGGGCGGCACACGGCCGCCCTTGATCCCTGCCCGATCGGCGGATCAGCCTTGCATCATGCCGCCGCGCGGATGGTGCCCAGGAAGCGTTGCATCTCTCCTTCGAGGCGAGCGGCCTGATCGGTCAGTGCAGCGGATGCATTGAGCACGAGCACGGCGGCGGACCCGGTCTCATCCGCCGTCTTGGCGACGTCGGAAATGTGGGAGGTCACCGAATTCGTGCCGGTCGCCGCCTGATCCACATTGCGCACGATTTCCTTCGTCGCCATGCCCTGCTCTTCCACGGCGGCGGAAATCTCATTGGCGACATCGCTCATCTTCCGGATCTGGGCCCCCACGCGCTCGATCACCTTGACCGCCTCCTGGGTGCTGTCCTGGATCGCGGTGATCTGGGCCTCGATCTCCTCGGTGGCCTTCGCGGTCTGTGTCGCCAGCGCCTTCTCCTCCGAGGCGACCACCGCGAAGCCCTTGCCCGCATCGCCGGCACGCGCCGCTTCGATGGTGGCATTCAGGGCCAGAAGATTGGTCTGCGATGCGATATTGGAGATCAGCACGATGAAATCGCCGATGCGGGATGCGGCCTGCGACAGCTCGCGGATAACCTCGCCGGTCTTGGCCGCCTCGTCGACGGCGGAAGTCGACATCTGGGCCGAATATTCCACCCGACGGGCGATTTCGTCCACGGACGAGCCGAGTTCTTCGGCGGAAGAGGCGACCATCACGACATTCGTCGAGGCTTCTTCCGCGGCGGCCGCAACTGCGGTGGAGCGCGAGGACGTCTTGTCCGCCGCAATGGTCATCTGCTGTGCGGTCTGATGAAGTTCCGCCGATGCCGATGACACATTGCCGATAATGCCGCCGACCGCATTTTCGAACCGCGCCGCCAAATCATTCATGGCACGCCGCCGCTCCTCCTCGGCGGTCTGTCGATTGTGTTCGGCGGCGTCTTCCAGCGCACGGGTACGGGTGAGACTGTTTTTAAAGACCATCAAGGCCTTGGCGATGGCCCCGACCTCGTCGGTCCGCGCGATATACGGGACATTGACGGTCAGGTCCCCGCCGGAAACCTGGGTCATCACGCCGGTCAGCCGGCTGAGCGGCCCTGTGACACGACGGACCACCACCACGAGGCCGGCAACAGCCAGCACAATCGCGGCGAGAAGGACGAGGCCATAGAGCGCCAATTGGCGCTCCGCCTCGACTTCCGCGAGCGCCGCCCGGGATGCGATCGCGTCGACGGCGACGGCTGCGACATTGGCGATGGCCGTCTGCCCCGGCTCCGAGCGATCCCGCCATGCCTGGAGCGCGATGCCCGCCGGCCGACCGTTGCTGATATTGGCGATGACCTCATCGCGCAAGGTCTTGTAGGGACCCGAGAAGAAGGCGTTCTGCGCCGCATCGATCGCGGCTTTCAAGGCTGGCGGCGCATTCGGGGCAAGGCCGATTTCGCGGACGGTCGCCCAAGAAAAGGTGAACCGCCCATTATTGATCAGGAGGGTCTTCCATTCCTGCTCTTTCAAGGCGCGCCCTTCGCCAACCACCTCGTTCAGCAGCAGATTTCCCGAACCGACCTCGGCGCGCGTCGCCCATGCCATCGCACGGGCAAGAATGAGCTGCGACAGCGCCGGATCGATGCTGCGCATCTGCGCCTCCACGGCGGTGGATGTTTCCTCGAGGGTCGCGAGCAGCCCGGCGCCATCGGTCAGCATGCGCTGGGCGACGCGCGTGTCGCGCTGCTCCCGCGGACGGGCAAGCTGTTCGTCGATCTGCTGGCGAAGGATCTTCAGCTGCTCGTAGCCGCGCTTAAGCTGCTCGAACAACGGCTTGAGCGCGGGATCGAGGTCCGCGTCCGCTCCGGCCAGGGCAGCGCTCAAACCCAGCGTGACCCGCTCCCGCCGCTCGGCAAGCTGCTTCAGGCCCGCGGGATTGTCGCCATTGGGAAGAGACAAGGCGCTCACGCTCCCGCCACGCTCGTACCGAAACACGGACAGGGCCTGAAAGAGATTTCGCTCGATGCTCGCATAAAGCGAGACATTCCGTGCGGCCGTGAAGCTGCGATAGGCGTTGATCAAGGCGCCGCTGCACAGCACAGCGACCATCAGGCTCATCAGGCAGAAAAGGGATACCAAGGTGGTCTTTATGGAGATGCGCATGGGTCTGCCTGGGGTACGAGCTCTGGCGCAGACTGGGAGTGCAAGCTTGCCTGGACCTTGATCCAGGAAGGGCCAGAGGAGGCCAGGAGGGACCAGGAGTGGCACGCGGCCACCTCACCACCCGCCCACTGCCTGCGAGGAGCTATGTCAGCGGTTCGCGCGGGACATAAATCGCAAAAGTCAGAAATAAATTTCCCACTCAGGTGGCGCCCAGCTGGCGCGAATTTCGCCAGGACAGCAATCGACGCGAGTTCCCCAAAAAAAATCCCTTAAAAATTGTCTCCAGTCTTTCACCTCTGTCATCGCGATGTCGAGCGTCGCGATTTCGCGCACAACCGCATCCACTTTCATTTTCCACGACAATTTAAAGACAAATCATTGAGCCGGTCAGATATACCCGCCATCGCTGCAATGCAACAAATGGAATTGCAAAATACACCACGCAAACGTCAATATGACATATAAGAATACCATTTTCGCGCGAAAACATTACATTCTTTAATTGCAAAACCGCGCCTCCCTCTACTTTTCAGGACTTGATTACCTCCGTGCTGCGCTGCAATCAGTACGCAGCGTAAGGGGGCAGTCCATGACACGCATAACGTGCGTTGATGGTAGATCGAAGGGCGTGAGCGCACGCAGTTCGGCATGCACCCCGGTCAGTTCGTATCCGCCAGCGGGGCGGACGGACCACTCAATCTCAATTGAGTCATCAGGGGGCATCCATGTCTATTAATCTATCCGTGTCCGGCTCCCCAGTCGTCCGCAACTCCACTGGACATATTCTCAGCAGCTATCAAATAGTAAATGGGGTCAATTATTTCGGAGCATCTGAAAATAGTATCGGCGTTACCGCGCTCTGGGAGAACGCAGGACTGTATGAAGGCAAACAGATAAGCCTTCGCGGAACTGTTCTATCGACTGGTGAAGCCGATGATATCGTTATATTTGGGACGAGTGGAGATGATTTTAATGCTTTGATTAGATCGCAGTCTACTGATTTTAATAATGCTTCGAACGCTACAGTAAAATGGGAAATTATTGATACAGCGACACAGAAAGTCCTTTCCGGGGACGTCGGCCTTCAGATCGGCGACATCGACGGTATAGGCGGCCTGGCGCACACACGCGAAACAGTGTCGGCCTCTCAGGACTCTCTGACATCCTTCGTCACGAATAATACCACGTCGATTCAGATAAATACGTCTAATAATAACGTAGAGGCATCGGGCACCCAGAATTATCTTGAAGCCACTCCCCCCGCAAGCTCGTATGTCGGCTTTGATTTTTCGCGCGCAAGCTCGTTTATTTTAACTTATAGCCTTGCTTCGAATACCCTTACATACCAGGCGGCTTTCTCTCACGATGGCGATTTCGATGTCACCATTAGCGATCCGAAGACCACTTATACGCCGCGCATCGATTTGGACGCAGACAATTCGAGCGGGGCGACCGGAACCGCGTTCGCGACGCACTATGCGCAAGGGAGCGCTGGAGTTGCCATTCTGGATGCCGATGCAAGCCTTGCCGGCCCCGCATCCTTTACTTCGGCAAGTGTCACGTTAACCAATCGCAAGGCAGGCGACAGCCTGAACCTTCCGGATTTGCCTTCAGGCATAACCGTGACCGCGGACACGAGCATTTCCGACAAGATTGTCCTGACCTTTTCTGGACCTGCCAGTGCAGCCATCTATCGTTCGCTGCTCCTCGGCATCACATTCACCAATGATGCAGATGAACCCAATACCGAACCGCGCCTGATCGACATTTCGCTTTCCGATGGCACCATTCATGGGAATGTGGCCACGACGACGTTGGCGGTGACGGCCGTGAACGACGCGCCCGTGCTCAGCGACCCGGCGGGGACGCCCACGGTCTATGTCAGGGCGGATGACGGGAGCCACGGCACCGAGCTTTGGGTCACCGATGGGACCGCCGCCGGCACCAAGCTTCTCAAGGATATCAATCCCGGCAGCACGAACGCCTCGTTCTCGGGCTTCTTCGACATCGGCGGTGGGAAGTTCGCGATCGCGGTCGACGACGGGACCCATGGTAACGAACTCTGGATCACGGACGGGACGGACCAGGGGACCATCCTGCTCAAGGACATCGTGCCCGGCACAGACAGTTCTTTGCCCTATCGCATGACGCCCATCGGCGGCGGGAAGTTCGTGTTCGGGGCTACGGATTCCACGCATGGCCAAGAATTGTGGATCAGTGACGGGACCGAAGCGGGCACTGTTCTGCTCAAGGACATCAAACTCGGCACGAGCAGCGCTCTCCCCGCCAGCATCACCCCGCTCGGTAACGGGACATTCCTGTTCCGGGCCAATGACGGGACGCATGGCCAAGAGCTGTGGATCAGCGACGGGACCGAAGCGGGCACTGTTCTGCTCAAGGACATCAAACCCGGCACGGGCGGTTCCTTCGTCTCGGACATGATGGCCATCGGCGGCGGGAAGTTCGTGTTCCCGGCCGATGACGGTACGAATGGCACCGAGCTGTGGATCACCGACGGGACCGCCGCGGGAACCACGCTGCTCAAAGATATCAATCCCGGCGGCTTTGGCGCTGCGCCCTCCGGTTTCACCTCCCTTGGCGGCGGGAAGTTCGTGTTCTCGGCCGATGACGGCACGAATGGCACCGAGCCGTGGATCAGCGACGGGACCGCTGCGGGGACCACGCTGCTGAAGGATATCTATTCCGGCAGCGGTCCATCCAATGCGTCGGGCTTCACGGCCATCGGCGGTGGGAAATTCGTCTTCCTCGCCAATGAGGGGACGCATGGCGAAGAGCTATGGATCAGCGACGGGACCGCAGCCGGCACCACGCTGCTCAAGGACATCAAACCCAACGGCCCTTCATCCAACGCGTCCGGTTTCACGGCCATAGGAGATGGGAAATTCGTCTTCACGGCCACCGACAGCACCCATGGCGCCGAATTGTGGATCAGCGACGGGACCGAAGCCGGCACAACGCTGCTCAAGGACATCAATCTTCTCGGGGATTCCCGCCCCTCCGGCTTCACCCCCCTCGGCGACGGGAAATTTATGTTCCACGCCCTTGACATCGACAATGGCGACGAGCTGTGGATCAGCGACGGGACCGCGGCAGGGACCACGCTGCTCTCGAACATCAATCCGAGCGTTACATCGGCGTTTCCCGTGATCCTTGGCGTCGGCGCGGGCGCTCCCGTTCCTCCGACGCCGGCCTTCACGGAGGATGGCGGGCCGGTGCGCGTGGCGCCCGCGGTCACCCTCACGGACGACGGAGCGACGCTCTCCTCGCTCGTCGTGAGCCTGACGAATGCGCTCGACGGCGCCGCCGAGACCTTGTCGGTCGCGGGGAACCTGCCGGCCGGCATCACTGCCAGCTACGACGCCACCACGCACGCCCTGACCCTCTCCGGCAGCGCAAGCCCGGCGGATTATCAGGCCGCGCTCCGCCTCGTTGCCTATAACAACAGCGCCCAGGCGCCCCACACCGCAGACCGCGCGCTGACGATCGTCGCGACCGATGCCGCCGGCACCGCCAGCAGCCCGCTCTCCCGCACGGTCACTCTCACGGCGGTGAACGACGCCCCCGCCGGCACGCCCACTGCCCAATTGGCCGGCACCGAGGACACCGCCCTCACCATCACCAGGTCCGCCCTGCTGGCCGGCTTCACCGACGCCGATGGCGATATCCTGTCGGTCACCGGCCTCACCGCCTCCTCCGGCACCCTGGCCAATAATAGCGATGGCACCTGGATTCTGACCCCGGCCGCCAATTTCAACGGTCCCGTCACGCTCACCTATAACGTCTCGGACGGGCACGGCGGCACGCTGGCGGGCCAGACCCGGACCGTGACCTTCGCGGCTGTCAATGATGCCCCCACAGGCTCGCTGACCGTGGCCGGTACGCCGACCCAGGGCGAGACGCTGACCGCGAGCAACACGTTCGCGGATCCCGATGGTTTCGCGACGGCGGTGAGCTATCAGTGGCAGCGGCAGAATGTGAATGGCACCTGGTACAACATCACCGGCGCCAAGGGTTCCAGCTACGTCCTGACACAGGCCGATGTCGGCGCTCCGGTGCGTGCGGTCGGTTCCTATGTCGATGCCGGCGGCAAGGTCGAAGGCGCCGTAAGCGCCGCCACCGCCGCCACCGCCAATGTCAATGATGCGCCGGTCGCTGGCAGCTTCGAATATATTGCACAGGAAGACGAGGGGCTGATCCTCGATGTGGCCGCGCTGAGCACGGATCCGGATGGCGATGCGCTCCAGATCACCGCGGTGAACGGCAAGATCCTGACGGCGGATGGCGTCCAGGTGACCGGCGGGGTCGTGACGCTCAACACCCAGGGCGCCCTGCTCTTCACCCCGACCGCGAATTATAGCGGCCCGGTCAACTTCACCTACACACTCAGCGACGGACACGGCGGCCTCAGCGTCGGCCAGATCGGCATCAATGTGCAGCCGGTCAACGATCTGCCGGTCATCGGCGCCGACACCTTCACCGTAACCGAACGCGAAACCGTCGTCCTCAACCTGCTCGCAAACGCCAGCGACCCGGAAAACGACACCCTGAGGATCGCGAGCATCAACGGAATACAGGTGCCGGCGGGCGGGACAGGCGCGGACTTCAAAATGACGGTGGCCGGCGGCACGATCACCCTCGGAAACGACGGCAAACTCACCTTCACCGCCGCCGCCAATTATGGTGGTGACGTATCGTTCAAGTACACCGTCTCGGACGGTCATGGCACGAGCACCGGCACCGTCACTGGCACGGTGATTTCGGTTAATGAAGCCCCGGTCGCAGGCAACTTCGAATATACCGCAAAGGAAGACGAGGCGCTGATCCTCGATGTGGCCGGCCAGAGCACGGATCCGGATGGCGATGCGCTCCAGGTCACCGAGGTGGACGGCAAGATCCTGACCGCAGAGGGTGTCCAGGTGACCGGCGGGCTCGTGACGCTGAACGCCCAGGGCGCCCTGCTCTTCATCCCGACCGCGAATTATAACGGCCCGGTCAACTTCACCTACACGCTCAGCGACGGACACGGCGGCCTCAGCGACGGCCAGATCGACATCATTGTGCAGCCGGTCAACGATCTCCCGGTCGCCGGAAACGACACCTTCTCGATCAATGAGGACACAGTCGCGACCTTCAATGTCCTCGGGAACGACAGCGACGTGGATGGAGGGCAGCTGACCATTCGCGCCATCAACGGCGTGGCCGTCAAGTTTCCTGACGACACGGCCGAGGCAGAAAAGTCTGAAAAACTCAAGGCAGCTGTCTCAGAAGGTTCAAGCAACACGGCCATCGCCGTCGAACACGGAACCGTACAAGTAAACTCTGATGGCAGCCTGAAATTTACCCCAGATTCCAATTTCTCCGGAACCACGTCGTTCACCTATACGGTGTCCGATGAAGATGGCGGCACG
>NCEH01000004.1 GCA_002304505.1 Rhizobiales bacterium 32-66-11
CCACGCGGGCGACGCGCGGCCGATTCGGCATCAGGTTCATCAGCTGGCCCGCCCGTCGACCGTGCGGCGGCCGAGGCCGACCATGATGGAGGTGAGGCGCGCCGCGCGGGGCGGGTCCATCTCGTTGAGGATGGCGCTCGCCACGCGGGGGGTCAGCTTTGCCAGCACGGCGGCGGCGGCTTCCTCGCCCATGGCGGAGATCTGCGCAGAGGCGGCATCCGGGCGCATCTGGGAGATGACGGAAATCAGGGAATCGTCGGCTTTCTTCAGGAACACCTCGCGCCGTTGCAGCCAGTCCTGATATTCCGCGCGCTTGGCTTCCAGCGCGGCGATGCGCGCCTCGATGTCCTTCTCCATGGCCGCCAGCGCCTGCTTCTGCCGCGCGAAGCGGGCGTCGGAGGCGGCGTTCACGATGGAGCGGCAATATTGGATCGCATTGTCCTCGCGTCCGGCATCGGCAGCCGCGACTTCCAGCGGCCTGGCCGTGGGCGCGCTCTGGGCCTGGGCCTGCCGGCCGACGCCGACCAGCGCGGCACACAGCACCAGCAGCAAGGGCAGGGCACGCGGACGCATCGGTCCGGCCTTCTGGACCGCATCGCGCCGCATCAGGATCGCGCCGTCGAGCAGCTCGACAAGATAGCGCTTGTCTTCCCGCAGGCGCTTCATCTGCGCCTGGACCAGCAGCGAGATGCAGGCGGCTCCGGTGACGAGGCCGGTCATGAAAATCAGCAGAGATGGAAGCAGAGCGGACATGGTTGCGGTCATCGAGCATCCTCCCGGTCAATCGGGCACGGGCTCTGCGGCGGCGGGGCGGGCGTTGCCGTCTCCGCCAGCAGAGGGCGCGGGTTTCAGGATCAAAGCCGGAAGTCGCCGAGACAGCTTTTTCGCGCCGTCGTGCGGGTCCCGCAGAATGGTGTTCCATTCTTGCGCGCGGGCAGCTTTGCGCCGCCTCACGTCCCGCTTCTCTCCATGATCTGGTTCTAGGGGGAGTGGCTTGCGCGACGCTGACCGCCGCGCGGGGCAGCGGCCTTACTGGAAGACCAGCTCGGCCTGGAGCGCGCCGGAGGTCTTCACTGCCTGCAGGATCGAGATGATGTCGTTCGGCTTCAGGCCGAAGCGGTTGAGCCCGTTCACCAGGGTTTGCAGATTGGTGCCGGAGACGATGCCGATCGGGCCGCCGGTTTCCTGTGCTTCGATGTCGGTGCGCGGCACCACCACGGTTTCGCCATAGGAGAAGGGTGCCGGCTGCGACACCACCGGCGTCTCCTGCACCTGCACCGTGAGATTGCCCTGGGTGACGGCGAAGGTTGAGACCTGCACGTTGCGCCCGATCACCACGGTGCCGGTGCGCTGGTCCACCACCACTTTGGCCGGCGTGTCGGGATGGACGGTGAGATCGCCCAGCTCGGCGATGAACCGCGCGGGATTGGCCTGCGGCGGACGCTGCACCACCACCGTGCGCAGGTCGCGTTCGCGGGCAAGCGGGCGGCCGTGGCGCTCGCGAGTATAGGCATTGATCACGTCCGCCATCATGGCGGCGGTCTTGAAATCGGGATTGTTGAGGTCGATGACGATCTCGGGCAGGTCGCGCAGCTGGCCGGAGAGCTGGCGTTCCACCAGGGCGCCGTTGGCGATGCGGCCGGCGGTGGGCACGCCCTGGGTCAGGGTCTCCGCTTGGCCGGTTATGGCGATGCCGGACACCAGCTGGCCCTGCGCCACCGCATACACGAGATTGTCGGCGCCGCTGAGCGGGGTGGCGAGCAAGGTGCCGCCGCGCAGCGAGGTGGCGTCGCCCAGCGAGGCGATGGTGACGTCGATCCGCGTGCCGATGGCGGCGAAGGCGGGGAGATTCGCCGTCACCGCCACCGCGGCGATGTTGCGAGCGCGCAATTGCAGACCCTGCACATTGATGCCCATGCGGTCGAGCATGGATTGCAGGGCTTGTTCGGTGAATGGCGAATTGCGCAGCGTGTCGCCGGTGCCCTGGAGCCCGATGACCAGGCCATAGCCGATCAATTGGTTGTCGCGCACGCCCTGAATGCTGGAGATGTCCTTGATTCGCGTGCCGGCGGCGGCGGCGCCATCGGCGCCCGCCATTCCAGCTGCCAGCAAGAGCCCGAGGGCGGCAGCGACATGCAGGAGGCCGCGAAGCGGGGTGCGAAGAGGAGCGCGGGCCTTCATTTCATGCTCACGCGCACGGAGCCGTCGGTCTGCACGACGCCGAGGATGGTCTGGCCGCTGTCCATGTTCTTGAGGCGGACGACGGCGCCGGCGACGCCGGATTCCAGCGCGGTCGCATAGCCGGAAATGGAGAGGCCGCCTTCTTCCAGGCGCACCCGCGTCGCCGTGCCCTTGGTGACGAGGGGAACTTCCGAAACGGAGTTGAGCGGGATCGGCTGGCCCGCCACCAGCAGGCGGCGTGCGGCCTTGCCGATCAGCGAAGGCGCGCCGGCCATCGTGCCGGAGCGGGCGACGGTGGCGTGTGGCATCATACGCTCGGTGAGCATGCTGGCGGTGATGACATCGCCGGGGAAGATCGTCACGGCGGGAACCGGCACGGGAATGTCCTCGCTCGCCGCAACCACCGGCGCGGGCGCGCGCGGCGCTGCGGGTTCGCTGGCCGACGGCGCCGGCGCCGGGGGCGGCGGCTCGCGGCTGGCTTCCGCCTGCGCCGCCATGGCGGAGATGGTCTGCGCGCCGGCCGTGGCGGCCGGCATCATGGCGGAGAGCGCGAGCAGGCCGAGCGCGGCCCATCGCGCCGGACCGCGGGGGAAGCGCCACGGCATGTGCGCACGTTCGGTGCGGCACGCGCGAAGCGGCGCCGGCGCGGGGCGATGTGCGGACATGGGGAGCCTCATGACGATCAGCGGATACCCTTGGAGACCGTGCTCGCCATTTCATCGGCGGCCTGGATCACCTTCGAGTTCATTTCATAGGCGCGCTGGGCGGAGATCAGCTCGGTGATTTCCTTCACCGGATCGACGTTCGACCCTTCCAGATAGCCCTGATGGATACTGCCGAATCCGACGTCGCCGGCGACGCTCACCACCGGCTGGCCGGAGGCGGCGGTCTCGCGGTAGAGATTGTTGCCCAACGGGTCGAGGCCGGAATCATTGGCGAAATTCGCGACGCTGAGCTGGCCCAGCAATTGCGGCGCCTGCTGGTCCGGGATTTGGGCATAGACCTGCCCGGAATCATTGACCACGATCCCCGTCGCATTGGCGGGAAAGGTGATGGCCGGCATCACCGCATAGCCGTCGGAGGTGACGAGCTGCCCGGCGGGCCCTTTGTTGAAGGAGCCGGCGCGCGTATAGAGCGTCTCGCCCGACGGGCTCGTGACCTCGAACCAGCCGCGCCCGTTGATGGCGAGATCCAGCGGGTTGCCGGTCTGCGCGAGCGGCCCCTGGATGTGCAGGTTGCGGATGCCGACCGTGCGCACGCCGAGGCCGATGCGGGCGCCCTCGGGGATCGGGCCCGCGCCATCCTGGTTGGGCACCCCCTGGGCGCGTTCGGCCTGGTACAGCAGGTCGGAGAATTCGGCGCGGGCGCGCTTGAACCCCGTGGTGTTGATGTTCGCGATATTGTTCGCGATCACCTCCACATTGGTCTGTTGGGCGGACATTCCGGTCGCGGCAATGGCTAGGGCGCGCATGTCTTATCCTCAGATCGCCATCCGGCTGATTTCCTGGTAGGCGGCGACAACCTTGTCGCGCACCGCGATCGCGGTTTGCAGGGTCTGTTCCGCCGACATGATCGCCTCGACCACGTGGTGAACCGAGGCCTTGCCGGAGATGCCCGAGATCGCCGCTTGCTCGCCCTGCTTCAGGGTGGTCACGGCGTTGGACGACATCTGCGAGAGCATGTCGGTGAAATCGGAAGGGGCCGCGCCGGCGCCGGGCGCGACCTTGGACGTCAATTGCGACGTCATCTGCGTGTCGGTGCGCGTCGCGCCGAGGCTGGTGCTGGAAGTGCGCGAGAGCGCGCTGAAATTGACGGCGTCGATCATGCTCAACTCCTCAGGAGATCGATGGTCATCGCCACCATGGAGCGGGTCTGCTTGATCATCTGGAGATTGGCCTCATAGGAACGGCCGGCCTCGCGCATGTCGGCCATTTCCAGCAGCGTGTTCACGTTCGGCATCTTCACCTGCCCGGAGGCGTCGGCGGCCGGATTGCCGGGATCGTATTCGGTCTGGAACGGCGCGCGGTCATGGCCCAGCGACTTCACGCGAACGGTCGAGGCGCCGAGCGTGCGATCCAGCTCGGCGGAGAACTGGACGGTCTTGCGCGTATAGGGATCGGCGCCGGGCGCATTGCCGGTGGAGCGCGCGTTGGCGACGTTTTCCGCCGCGATGCGCAGGCGGGTGGACTGGGCTTCCAGGCCGGCGGCGGCGATCCCGGAGGCGGCCCGCAGCGGATCGAGGGTCAGGACGGTCATGCTCAGGTCTTCACGCTTGAGAGCATCATGCGCTGGAACGAGCGCACGACGTTCGTATTGAGGGAGAAGGCGCGGTTCACTTCGCCGGCCTTGAGCATTTCCTGCTCCAGGCTCACGGTGTTGCCGGAATGGCTGACATCCCAACCTTCGGCCTTGTTCACCTTGCTGGTCGGCGCGCCGGCATTGGCCACGTCCATATGACGGGCCGAGGTCCGGTTCATCGAAAGACGGGTCTTGTCGAGCACCGCGGTGAAGGGCTCCACATCCGCGGCCTTGAAGCCGGGCGTGTTGGCATTGGCGATGTTTCCAGAAATGGCGGCCTGACGGACCGACGCCCATTGGGCGTGGCGCGATGCGAGGCTGAATAGAAATAGGGGCTCCAAACCGACCTCCCGGATAACCTGTCCTCACGCTAGGATCAGAACCTTGCCCCAGGCTGGCCATCGCCGGGCCGGGCCTATTGCGTGGGGATGCGCATGTCTTCCAGCGCCGCCGCAAAACAGGCGAGGTCCTCCTCGGGCGTGCCGGCGGCACGGGCAAAGCGGATCGAATCGATGTCCACGCCGATGGCGAATTGATCGAACACCAGCCGGAAAAAGGCGCTCAGCGTGGCGTGATGAAGCTCCAGGCTGAGGCTCATGATCGGCGCGGTGCCCCATTCGGCGGAACTGGTGGCCTGATGCCCATAGCGCAGAATGCCCGGCTTCAACGACATCTCCGCCGACGAGGCGAGAATATCCGCGATGATGCTTTCCTGGCCCGCGCTCACATAGGACAGCATCAGCCCGGCATTGGTGAACGCGAGTTCGGTGATCACCTGCTTCAGGGCGTTGGCCAGCAATTTTTCGTAGCGCTCGATTTCCGCATGCTCCAGGTGCCGGATTTCGAGGATGTGGGTGCCGTCATGGAGGCGCATTGGGCTTCCTCGAATAAATGAAGTAAAGTATCTTGGCCACAGGGCGATAGAATTCGTTGGGAATCCATTGATCGACCTGGACCGCGTCATACATGGCGCGGGCGAGGGCCCGGTCCTCGATCACGGGAATGTCGTTGCGCTCGGCGATCTCGCGGATTTTCAGCGCGATCAGGTCCATGCCCTTGGCCACCACCAGCGGGGCCCCGCCCTTGGCGCGGTCATATTGCAGGGCGATGGCGTAATGGGTCGGGTTGGCGATCACCAGCGAGGCCTTGGGCACGTTGGTGAGCATGCGCTGGCGCGCCCTCTGCTGGGCGAGCGCGCGCATGCGCGCCTTCACCATGGGGTCGCCCTCGGCCTGCTTGAACTCGTCCTTCACTTCCTGGTGCGACATGCGCAAATCGGCGCGCCAGCGGAAGCGCGCCCACACCAGGTCCGCCCCCACCAGCGCGATGGTGCCGATGCACACCGCCGAAACCAGGCGCGTGGACAGGGAAAGCACAACCGAGGGAATCAGCAGCGGATCCGAGAACATCGCGTTTACCATCTGGTACTGCTGCGAATAGAGCAGGATCGCGCAGACCAGGCCGATGACGAAGAACTTGAACAGCGACTTTCCGAACTCGACATGACCCTGGGTGCCGAAGATGCGCGACCAGCCCGCGATCGGCGAGACCCGCGACCATTTGGGGGTTATGCGATCCAGCACCACGCGCGGCATGTTCTGGAACACCGTCGCCACCACGCCGGCCAGCGCGAGAATGATCACGATGGGCGTGAGAAAGCGGGCCGCCACCATGAGCAGGCTCATCAGCAGATCCACCGCGTCGCCGCTCTCCTCCAGGCGGAAGCCGGCGGGATCGTCGATGAAACGGGCGAGATCGTCCGCGAGGCGGCGCACGGGGTTGGATGCGAAGAAGGTCAGGCACAGGAGAATGCCCACCAGGGAGGCGAACAGCGTCACTTCGCGCGAAAACGGCACGTTGCCCTTCTCAACGGCGTCGCTGATCTTCTTTTCGCTCGCCTCTTCTGTCTGGCTCTCCTTGTCCGGGGCTTCAGACATCGGCCGACACCCTATCGCACATAGGTGTCTTCCTCATTGCCGGAATTGAGTTCGATTTCCCCGCGCCCGGCCATGTCGAGCGCGAGGTCGGTGATGGTGCGGCGGGCATCTTGCACGTCGCGCTGGGCCACCGGCTCGCCGCCGCCGAGTTCCTGCTCCACCATGCGGCGCACGCGGGCGCCGAGCGATTGCAGGATGATTTCGCGGAAATCCAGATCGGTGCCCTTGAGGGCGAGGATCAGCTTGTCGTTCGGCACCTGGTCGAACAAGGCGGTGCGGGCCTTCGGCGTCAGCTTGATGATGTCGTCAAAAGTGAACAGAAGTCCCTTGAGGATCTCGGCGGACTTCGGGCGCGTGGCGGCGAGGCTGTTGAGCACCGTCTCCATGTCGTCGCGCTCCATCTTGTTGATGATGTCGGCCATGCGGGCATGCGGATCCGCGCCGGCATTGCGCGAGAAATTCATCATGAAATCTTCGTGCACGGTCTTTTCAATGACCTGCATGGTGTTGTCGACGATCGGCTTGAAGGTGAGCATGCGCCGCATGATGCCGTTGCGCCGATCCTCGGGAATGAAGCTCATAACCTTGGCGGCGCACGCCGGCTTTACTTTGGAAAGCATGAGGGCCGCCGTCTGGGGATGCTCCTTCATGATATAGGTGGCGAGCACATTCTCGGTGATTGTGGAGATGCGATCCCAGATCGTATGATTAGAGGCCCCGCGCAGCTCCATCATAAGCTCGGCGATCTGCTCGGGCGGCAGCACGCCGGTCAGCAGACGCTCCACATCCGCCGCCGTGCCCACCAGATTGGCGCCGGCGACGAAATGGGTCGCGAAGTCCTCGATCAGGGTTTCGATCTGCGCGTTGCTGACCGGCTTCAGCTCGGCGATCGAGCGCGTGACAAGCTTGATCTCGTCCGCCTCGAAATGCTTCATGATCCGGTTGGCGACCGGCGCGCCCATGGTCATGAGCAGCGCCGCCACCTTGTCGGTGCCGTGGAGCGGCCGGCTCTTGCTTGCCGCGTAGGAGGGGGATGAGTTGGGCATGGGGCGGCCTTATCAGGCGGTCTCGGGGCCGCTCGGGCCGACGATCTCGGTGAGGGAGACGCCGAAGCGTGAATTGTCGTCCTCCACCACCATCACCTCGCCGCGGGCGATGATGCGTCCGTTGACCACCACGTCCACCGGCTCGCCGACCCGATGATCGAGCGGCACGATGGCGCCGCGGCCGAGCTTCAGCAGGTTCGACACCGGCATGGAGGCCGAGCCGAGCACCACCTGGAGCAGCACCGGGATGCGCATGACCGATTCCAGGCCACGCCCGGTGGCCAGGGTTTCCTCGCGTACGCCGCCCATGCGCGCGAGAAGCGCCTCGTCCTGGGCATTGGCGGTGGATTCGTTCAATTCCATTTCATCGACGGGCAGATTGGCCATGGGAACTCCCCCTTTTCGTATTGGTGTGACGCAGGTGCGTCGTTCGAAGTCATCGCGCCCTCAGCGGCGCCGGGCATCGCCGGACGGCGGGCGCACGCTTTTGCCCGCCGGACTCTGTCCGGCGTCGCGGCGGTCGATCTCGTCGATCAGGGCGTGGGCCTGGTCGATGCGGGTGGCGAGCAGGATCAGCGTTTCCTTGCCGTCGAGATCCAGCGTCACCAGGGCGTCGCGGGCGGCGATCAGGGCGCGCGAGGTATCTGCAAGGGCGCGCTCGTAATCGGCGTTCAGCACATCGAGCCGCTTGAGCTTGCGATGCACCATCACCACGCAGACCGTGGTGGCGAGCAGGGCTGCGAGCAGCAGCAGGTCAGCGGGGAAAGAGGTCATTCAGGAACTCCTGTTCTGGGCTGATGAGGTCGTCCACCCGCAGCACATAGGAGCCTTCCGCCTGGCCGAGGTGGCACCAGAACAGCGGCTGATCCTTGCTCTCCAGCTTGATGCGCGTGCGCGGCGTGGCCTGGAGCTTGATGACCTGCCCGACCTTCAGATCGGCGATCTCGCCGAGCGGGAAATGGCGCTCCTCCAGGATCGCGCGGACCTTGACCTGGGTGCGATTGACCTCGCCGCGGATCTGCTGCGTCCATTTCGGATCGCGTCCGCTGGATTCCGCCGAGGTGGTGCGCGAAAGGGCCTGGCGCATGGGGGTCAGGGCCGCTTGCGGGATGATGACGAACATCTCGCCCCCGCGGTTCAGCGCCTGGAGCAGGAATTTCGTGACGATCGCGAGATTGTTGCGCCGTCCGATCACGGCGAAATCCATGCGGGTTTCCTGCCGCTCGAACGTGAAGGTGGTGTCGGTGACCGGCGCGAAGCTCGAGCGCAGCACCTTGCTCATCTGTTCGAACAGCAATTGCGCCACGCGCGATTCGATGTTGGAGAAGCTGCGCTCGTCGTCCACCGGCGGCTCGGAGCCGTCGGCGCCGAACAGCACCTCCATCATGGTGAAGATGAAGTCCCGGTCGAAGCCGACGATGATGTGGCTGTCCCAGCTTGGGGCGTGGAAAATGCCCGCCACCGCCATGCCCTCGTACATTTCCAGCACGTCGCCGATGCGGCCGCTCTCGACGCTGGAGAGCGAGTAATAGGCCTGCGAAGCGGCCAGCGTGCGCAGGCTGTCGGCGCAAAACGTGCTCATACGGTCGAAGATCACGTGCAGCATCGGCAGGCGGTCGAGCGAGAGCCCGGCCGCATCCAGCAGCATGTCGCGAATATCCTGGTGCTTGTGCTCGCTCATGGTCAGGCCGCCTGCTGCTGGGGCGCGGAGGAGGAGGAAGGCGCCGAGGAGATGACCTCGCTCTCGACTTCATCGATGGTCGGCCGGTCGCCGGCGGAAATGGTCTTGCGCCCGTGTTCCAGCGCGATCGGCGGCAGGGCGCCGTTCATGAAGGCGATCAGTGTCTGCTTGACGATGATGAAGGGTGCGCATTGCTTCTCGCGCGTGATCTTCACCTTGTTCGCCAGCGGACCGAGGATGGCGTAGGACGAATAGATGCCGACAAAGGTGCCGATCAGCGCCGAGCCGATATAATGGCCGAGGATTTCCGGCGATTGGTCGATGGCGCCCATGGCCTTCACAATGCCGAGCACTGCGGCGCAGATGCCGAGCGCGGGCAGGCCCTCGGCCACCGTGCTGAGGGCGGCGGCGGGTTTGGTCTTGTGTTTCTTGATGGTGGAGATTTCCTGCTCCATCAGGCCCTCGATCTCATGCGACTTGGCGTTGCCGATGATGATGAGGCGGGCGTAGTCGCAGATGAACTGCGTCAGCTCCTTGTCCTTCAGGATCGTCGGGAAGTGCGCGAACAGCGTGGATTCGCCCGGATTGTCGATATGGGCTTCCACTTCGTTGCGCGGCTTCTGGCGCATGTCGCGCATCAGAGTGTAGAGCAAGCCGAGCAGGGCGATGAAATCCTTGCGCTTGGGCGCGGTTCCCATCGCGCCCTGCACGATCGCCTTGCCGGTATCCTTGATCACCGACATGGGGTTGGCGATGATGAAGGTGCCGAGGGCGATGCCGCCGATGATGACGTATTCGAAGGGCTGCCACACCACATCGATGTGGCCGCCCATGGCCATGAAGCCGCCGAACGTCGCGACGAGGCCTAGGATGATGCCGATCAGGACGCCCAAGGCGCTTCTCCTCCTGTGCTGTTGTGCGGTGGTACGGCGTGTGGATTGCGCGAGGCTGGAGTGGGCGGGCGCGCATCGCTGGAGCCAGGGCGGACGGGGGGATAGGGACTGAGCGGGCACGGGCGCCCCAGCGGTCAGCAAAGGCTCAAGCAAGCTTCACCGGCGAAGGTCCGGACGACGCGAAGGTCCGGCGGGCTCGATCCACCCTCGGCCGGCCGCCCGCCCGCAATCGCCCTGGAGGCAGCTCATGTCGTCAAGCGCCTATGTCGCGCTTTCCGCCCAGATGGCGACCGATCGTCGTCTCTCAACCGTCGCCAACAATATCGCGAACGCGAACACCGCCGGTTTTCGCGCCGAGCACACCCGCTTCGAGACCATGGTGTCCCAGGCGGGCGGACGTTCGGTTGCGTTCACTTCGGCCGGCGAGACCTATACCTCGCTGCGGTCGGGGCCGGTGAACTACACCGGCAATCCCTTGGATGTCGCCGTGCAGGGCGAAGGCTGGCTCGCGGTGAAGGGGCCGGATGGCACCGCATACACCCGCGATGGGCGCATGCACCTGGATGACCAGGGACAGCTGCGATCGGTCAATAATTATCCGGTGCTGGACAATAGCGGAGGGCCGATCACGCTCAATCCGGCGGCCGGGCCGATCGGCATCGGCTCGGATGGCAGCATCACCCAGGGCGGCAACACCGTGGGCTCGATCGGCGTCTTCACGATTCCCGCCTCGGCCAAGCTCACGCGCGGCGAAAATTGCACGGTCATCCCGGACGGCCCGGTGGAACCGGTGCGTGATTTCACCCGCAACAAGGTCGCGCAAGGCTATATCGAGGGCTCGAACGTCGATCCCATCATGGAGATGACGCGCCTCATCCTGGTGCAGCGCGCGTTCGAGCAGGCGGCGACCGCCATCCAGCAGAGCGAAAACGGCACCGATTCGGCCATCCGCACCCTCGGTCCGACATGATCGCCCGCGCCGCCTTTCGCCCGCGCGCGGGGACACGGATATGAACGCCCTGCTGAAACTGCGCGCGACCCTCGAATCGGGGCTGGAGGACAGCCCGCCGGTGCGCGTTGGCGGCGTCGTGCGCGAAGTGGCACCGACCCATTTCCGCGTCTGCGGCCTCTCGCATCTGGTGAAGCTCGGCGAGCGCGTCGGCATCGACGTGGACGGGCGCATGCGCATCGGCGAGGTGGTGCGCGTGGACGATGCGGGCGCCGTGGTGAAGCCGTTCGATGAGCGCGCCAGCATCGGCGTCGGTGCAACGGCCTATCGCATCGGCCCCCTCACCCTGGCCCCCGATTCCAGCTGGAAAGGGCGGGTGGTGAACGCCCTCGGCGTGCCGCTCGACACACGCGGGCCGCTGATCCGGGGCGCGACGCGCATGCCGCTCGATGCCGAGCCGCCCGCCGCCATGAGCCGCAACCGCATCGAAAAGCCGCTGCGCACCGGGGTGCGGGTGATCGATATTTTCACCCCCATCTGCGAGGGCCAGCGCATCGGTATCTTTGCCGGCTCAGGGGTTGGCAAATCCACGCTGCTGTCCATGTTTGCCGGCTGCCAGGGCTTCGATACGGTGGTGGTGGCCCTGGTGGGCGAGCGCGGCCGGGAAGTGCGCGAATTCCTGGAAGGCCCGCTTGCGCCCAATCGCGACAAGGCGGTGGTGGTGGTTTCCACCAGTGACGAGAGTCCCATGATGCGGCGCCTTGCGCCTCAGGCGGCGCTCGGGATCGCGGAATATTTCCGCGACCAGGGTGAATCCGTGCTGCTGATCGTGGATTCCGTCACCCGCTATGCCCATGCGGCGCGCGACGTGGCCCTTGCCGCCGGCGAACCGGCGGTGGCGCGCGGCTATGCGCCGAGCGTCTTTTCCACCTTGCCGAAGCTGCTGGAGCGCGCCGGCCCCGGCCCGCAGGGCGCGGGCAGCATTTCCGGAGTGTTCTCGGTGCTGGTGGACGGCGACGACCACAACGACCCGGTCGCCGACGCCATCCGCGGCACGCTCGACGGACATATCGTGCTCGACCGCGCCATCGCCGACCAGGGCCGCTTTCCCGCCGTGAACGTGCTCGGCTCCATCTCGCGCCTCGCCGACCTCGTCTGGACGCGCCCGGAGCGGGATCTGGTGCAGAAGCTCAAGGGCATGATCGCACGGTTCGAGGACACCCGCGACCTGCGGCTCATGGGCGGCTACCAGCCCGGCAGCGACCTCGAGCTCGACCGCGCGGTGGAACTGGTGCCGCGCATCTACGACTGCCTGCGCCAGGACCCCCATTCCCCGCCCAGCACCGACCCATTCCGCGAGCTGGCCGAGGCGATCCAGGGCTGAGGCCCGGCAGGTTCACGCAAGCTAACTTTGATCAGATGGCCCGAAGGGTGGCCCCCAAGGCAGCCCAGGCCGTTCCGGCGTCGCGCCAAACCGAGGACAGAAATACATGAGCCTTTATGGAATGCTGCGCACGAGCGTGTCCGGAATGAATGCCCAGTCGAACCTGCTGAGCACGGTTTCGGACAATATCGCCAATTCCGGTACCGCCGGATACAAGAGTTCCTCGACGGAATTCTCCTCCCTGCTGCTCCAGACCGACAGTTCTTCCTACGAGTCGGGCTCAGTGGTCACCGATGTGCGCCACGCCATCAGCAAACAGGGCAACCTCTCCTATTCCGGCACGTCCACGGACCTTGCGGTGCAGGGCAATGGCTTTTTCCTGGTGCAGGACCCCTCGGGCCAGACGCTGCTGACGCGCGCCGGCGGGTTCCAGGTGGATGCCGCCACCGGCAATCTCACCAACAGCGCCGGCCTGACGCTGATGGGCTACGACATTGCGGACGGCAAGAACCCGAACGTGGTGCTGAACGGCGCCGGCGGCCTTGCGGCAATCAATCTGCAGAACACCAAGCTGGCGGCCAATCCTTCCACCACCGGCGCGTTCGCGGCCAATCTGCCGTCCAACGCGGCGGTGGTCGCGGCGCCGACGGCGGGCGCCAATTTGGTTGCCTCCTCGTTCAGCCAGAAGTCCTCGCTGGTGGCCTATGACAATGTGGGCAACCAGGTGACGCTCGACATCTATATGAGCAAGACCATCGCCTCGCCCGCCACCTGGGAAGTCGCCGTGTTCGACCAGGCGGATGCCCCTGCGACCGGCAATTTTCCCTATTCCAGCGCCGCTCTGGCCACCCAGACGCTGACCTTCGACACCTACGGCAATCTCGCCTCGGGCGGCTCGATCAGCCTCGGCGTTCCCGGCGGCCAGACCCTGGCCATCGACATGAGCGGCATGACCCAGCTCGCCGCCAATTACACGCCGCTGACGGCGAGCGTGAACGGCAATGCGCCGAGCTCGGTTGCCGGCGTCACCATCAACAAGGATGGCACGGTCTACGCGACCGATTCCAACGGGCGCCAATCCGCCATCTTCAAGATTCCGCTCGCCACGGTGGAGAGCCCCGACCACCTCACACCGGTGGCCGGGAACGCCTTCATCGCCAACCAGGAATCGGGGGCGGCGCAGGTCGGCTTCGCCGAGACCGCCGGGGTGGGCAGCGTGATTTCCGGCGCCACCGAGCAATCCAACGTCGATATGGCCTCTGAGCTGACCAAGATGATCGTCGCCCAGCGCGATTATACGGCCAACTCCAAGGTGTTCCAGACCGGCACGGAATTGCTCGACGTGCTGATGAACCTGAAGCGGTGAGCGTATTTCTTTTTCCTCCTGACCCTGCGAGTGCGTTATGAGCCTGACGACGGCTTTCAATACCGCGCAGTCTTCGCTGCTCACCACGGCGACTCAGATTTCCACGTCGGCCCGCAACGTGGCCGGCGCGGGAGATCCCTCGGCCTCGCGCAAGATCACCGTCACCACCACCACGGCGGACGGGGCGTCGCGGGTCGTCAACATCACGCGTGCCAGCGACACTCTGCTTTATGAGCGCACGCTCAACGCCACCTCGGCGAGCGCCGGGCAGCAGGCGATTTTGCTGGGGCTCGGACAGCTGAAGCTGACCGTGGGCGACACGACGGAAACCACCTCTCCGGCGGCCAAGCTCGGCGTGCTCGACAACGCGCTGAACACCTATGCCAACGCGCCCGACAATTCGACCCTCGCCACGGCGGTGGTGACGGCGGCCAAGGATGCCGCCATCGGCCTCAATGCGGCGACGGCGACGGTGCAGCAATTGCGCGGCACCGCCGACAGCAAGATCGCCGACGCCGTGAGCCAGGTGAACGATTTGCTGGCCCAGTTCCAGGCGCAGAACACGGCGGTGGTGCTCGGCAGCGAGAACGGCACCGACGTGACCGACGCGCTCGACAAGCGCGACGCCATCCTCTCCCAGATCGCCGAGAAGATGGGCGTCACCACGGTGACCCGCGCCCATAACGACATGGTGGTCTACACCGACAGCGGCGCCACTTTGTTCGAGACCACGGCCCGCGCCGTCTCGTTCAGGTCCACCCCGGTGTTCGATGCCGCGACCACGGGCAATTCGGTGTTCGTGGACGGCGTATCGGTCAGCGGCCCCTCGGCCGCCATGCCGGTGCAGAGCGGCGAGATCGCCGGGCTCGCGCGGGTGCGGGATTCGTTGACCGTCACCTATCAGAACCAGCTCGACGAGATGGCGCGCGGCCTGGTCACGACGTTCGCGGAGAGCGACCAGACCGGCGGCAGCGCGCCGACGCTGCCCGGCCTCTTCACCTCCGGCTCGGGGACCGTTCCGGGCACGCTGACGCCCGGCCTTGCCGGCACGATCGCGGTCAATGCGGCCTTCGACTCGACGGTCGGCGGCAGGCCCGCTTTGCTGCGGGACGGTGGCGCCAATGGCGCGGCCTATGTCGCCAATACCACCTCCGCCGCCGCATACGGGGTCCGTCTGCATGCCACCGTGACGGCGCTGGAGGCGGCGCGGACCTTCGATCCCGCCGGGCAGCTGTCTTCGGGCACCGATCTTGCGACCTTCGCGGCGGGCTCGGTGAGCTGGCTGGAGGCGCAGCGGCAGAGCGCGTCCGCCGCCTCCGACAGCGCGGGTGCCGTGCTCTCCCAGGCGTCCAATGCGCTCTCAGCGATCACCGGCATCAACCTCGACCAGGAATATGCCGCGCAGCTGGAGTTGGAACGCAGCTACCAGGCCTCCTCGAAGCTGATCGGCGTGATCGGGCAGCTTTATGATTCCCTCTTCGCGGCCATCAGGTGACTGAGATGATGAGCTCCTACATCTCCACGCTCGCGTGGACGAACACCGCGCTGAACACGCTGCCGAAGTTGCAATCGGATATTTCCAAGGTCAACACGGAGATCGCGACCGGCCGCCATGCCGACGTCGGGCTGAGGCTGGGCATCACCACCGGCCGCAGCGTGGATCTGCATATCAAGGAAACCGCGGTCCAGTCGCTGATCGACGGCAATGCCCTGACCACGAACCAGCTCAGCCTCACGCAGAATGCGCTGACCGACGTGGCCAATACGGCGAACAGCTTTCTCCAGAACCTGATGTCGGTGCCCGATACGTCCGGCGGCGCGGCCTCGCTGGAGGCGCACGGCAAGACCTCCATGAGCGCCCTGACGGCCACGCTGAATATCACCGACGGCAAGCGCTTCATCTTCGGCGGCGTGAACAGCTCGGTGAAGCCGGCGGCGGAATATGGCGGGACGCCGAAGACGGCCCTCAACGCCGCGTTCGCCGCCAAGTTCGGGCTCGATCCGATCGACCCGCAGAATGATCCGAAGATCGCCACCATCGCGCCCGCCGCCATGTCGAGCTTCCTCGACACCGAGTTCGCGGCCATGTTCGCGGACCCCGCCTGGGGAGCCAACTGGTCGTCGGCGTCGAGCGAGAATCTCACCAGCCGAATCTCGCAGAACGAGCGCGCGACCGTCTCCACCAATGCCAACACGCAGCCGATGCGCGATCTCGCCATGGCCTATGCCATGGTGGGCGAACTCGGCATCGGCAGGATGTCGACGAGCACGCTTCAGGTGGTGCTCGACAAGGCGCGCATCGTCGTGGGCGCGGCGATTTCCGGCGTCACGGACACCCAGGCGGCGCTCGGCGTCACCGAGCAGCGCGTTGCCACCTCGAACGAGAGCATGATCCGGGTGGTGGGGGCGACGCAGGCCCAGATTTCCGCCCTGGAAGGGGTGGACCCGGCGGAAGCCAAGACACGCATGGATACGCTGACGACGCAGCTCCAGATGTCCTACGCCACCACCGCCAAGCTCATGCAGCTGAGCATTCTCAATTACGTCTAAGCAGCCGGAGGAGGGCGCGATGTATCGGTTTTCATATGACGAGATCTTCGAGGAATCGGGCGCCGTTACGCGCGAGCGCGAGCGCATGGCGCTCGACCATGCGATCGAACTGTTGACGGTGGCCGCCAGCGCCGGCCCCAATTCGCGCGAGGCGACCGCGGCGCTGGAATATCTCCAGCGGCTGTGGGCGTTCCTGATCCGCGACCTCGCCAATCCCAACAACGAGCTGGCGGAAGCGCTGCGCGCGAACCTCATCTCCATCGGCCTGTGGATGCTGAAGGAGGCCGACCAGATCGTGCAGGACCGCTCGCAGAATTTCGCCGGGCTGATCGACATCAATCGGACCATCCGGGACGGGCTGAGATGAGCAAGACGATGCAGATCAGCCTGCGCCCGGGCGAGAAGATCTACATCAATGGCGCCGTGCTGCGGGTGGACCGCAAGGTCACCGTGGAATTGCTGAACGACGTGACCTTCCTGCTGGAGAGCCACGTCATGCAGGTGGAAGACACCACGACGCCGCTGCGGCAGCTCTATTTCGTCGCCCAGGCGATCCTGGTCGACCCGGTCAATGCGGCCACCGCGCGCACCTTGTTCTTCCAGCAATTGGCGGCGCTGTTCGGCTCGTTCTCGAACCCGACCGTGCTGCTGGCGCTGGACGGGATTGCCCAGCTGATGGAAGGCGGGCGCACCTTCGAGGCGCTTCGGGCGTTGCGGACCCTGTTCCCGATCGAGGACGAGATCCTGGGACGCGGCGCCCTGCCGCCGCGCGCCGCCTGAGGCCGAAGTCGGCCTCGCGCAACCTTCATGGGGCATTGAAGGGTCAGGAGGATCTCAGATGACAGCGATTTCCGGCCTTCAGGGCTCCGCGAGCACCGGCCAGACGGCCACGCCTTCCTCCACCGCCGCCGGCAAGCCGGCGAGCGTGGATTATAATTCGTTTCTCCAGCTTCTGGTCGCCCAGCTGAAGAACCAGGACCCGACTTCGCCGATGGATTCCACGGCCTATATGTCGCAACTGGCGTCCTTCTCGCAGGTGGAACAGAGCATAGCGAGCAATTCCAAGCTCGATTCCCTGCTCTCCGCCACCGCGCTCCAAACCGCCGACCGGGCGCTCGGCCGCACGGTGACTTCCGCGGACGGCTCCGTGAGCGGCCAGGTCGCCTCGGTGCAGATCACCTCCGCCGGACCGGTGGCGACCCTCTCCAACGGCTCGACGATCGCCCTCGGCGCCGGCGTCACGCTGTCCTGACATGAACCAGGCCGATGCGCTGGACGTGGTCCATGCCGCGATCTGGACCATTATCGTCGCCGCCGGCCCGGCGGTCGCGGCCGCGATGGTCGTCGGCATCGTCATCGCCTTGCTTCAGGCGCTGACGCAGATCCAGGAGGTCACGCTGACCTTCATTCCCAAGATCATCGCGGTGCTCGTGGTGGCCGCGCTTACCGCGTCCTTCATGGGCTCGCAGATCCTTGCCTTCACGGAAGGCATCTACGGCCGTATCGCAACGGGATTCTAAACTTATCAAGACAAGGCCCAGGTCTGAATTTCAGCCTGGAGCTTCATGTTTGCCTCGGGGGAGGGGCTTGTAACGATGTCTGACGTTCCGGTCAGGACGGGGGGCGCCTTGCCCGTGCAATCACGGCGCGATATCGGCTTTGCCATCGGCGTTATCGCGATCATTGCGGTATTGTTCGTTCCTGTCCCGCCATTCTTGATCGACATTGGGCTTGCCTTGTCGATCGCGATTTCGGTGCTGATCCTCATGGTCGCACTGTGGATTCAAAAGCCGCTCGATTTTTCCGCATTTCCGACCGTGCTGCTGCTCGCGACCATCCTGCGCCTCGCGCTCGGGGTGGCGACCACGCGGCTGATCCTTGCCAATGGCGCCGATGGCGTGAACTCGGCCGGACATATCATTCACGGCTTCTCCCAGCTCGTGATGAGCGGCGATTTCGTCATCGGCATCGTGGTGTTCATGATCCTGGTGACGGTGAACTTCCTGGTCATCACCAAGGGTGCGACCCGCATCGCGGAAGTCGGCGCGCGCTTTACGCTCGATGCCATTCCCGGCAAGCAGATGGCGATCGACGCCGATCTCAACGCCGGCCTCATCACCGACAAGGAAGCCCAGACCCGGCGCAGTGAGCTGGAGGAGGAGAGCGCCTTCTTCGGCTCCATGGACGGGGCCTCGAAATTCGTGCGCGGCGAGGCGGTGGCGAGCCTGATCACCATTGCCGTCAATATCTTCGGCGGCATCATCATCGGCGTGACGCGCCATGGCCTGCCGCTCGGCGAAGCGGCGGACATCTACACGCGCCTCTCGGTGGGCGACGGCCTGGTGTCGCAGATTCCCGCCCTGATCGTTTCGCTCGCCGCCGGCCTTCTGGTGTCGAAGGGCGGCACGCGGGGCCGGGCGGAAGTCGCGGTGCTCGGACAGCTCGGGGCCTATCCTCGGGCGCTGTTCGTCTCCGCCGGCATGATGTTCGGCCTCGCGATCATGCCGGGCCTGCCGTTTGTTCCGTTCGCGCTGCTGGGCGCGATGATGGCGTTCGTCGGCTATGCCATCCCCCGCAAGCTGGCGCGCAAGCGGGCCGAGGAAGAGGCCAAGCAGCAGGAGAGCGACGAGCAGGCGGCGCGTGACGTGCAGAATTCGGTGAAGGAATCCCTGCGCACGGCGGAGATCGAGGTCGGCATCGGCAAGCAGCTCTCCGGCCAGGTTCTGCGTCTGCCGGTGGAGGTGCAGAACCGCATCGCCAAGATGCGTCGCAAGTTCGCGCTGCGCTACGGCTTCGTGGTGCCTGACATCCGCATGACCGAGAGCCTGAGCGTTCCCGCCAAGAACTACCAGATCCGCATCCACGGGACGGTGGTCTCCTCGCAGGAAATGCGCATCGGCGAGCTGCTGGTGGTGCTCGGCGACGGCGCGCGGCCGGACGTGCCCGGCGACGACACGCGTGAGCCGGCATTCGGCATGAAGGCGATGTGGATCCCCGAGGCCTATGCCGGCGAAGTCAAGCGCGAGGGCTTCTCCCCCATCGACAATATCAGCGTGATCCTGACCCATCTCAGCGAAGTGATCGCCAACAACCTGCCGCAGCTCCTCTCCTACAAGGACATGCGCAACCTGCTCGATCGGCTCGATCCGGAATATAAGCGCCTGATCGATGACATGTGCCCGGCCCAGATCTCCTATTCCGGGCTCCAGGCGGTGCTGAAATTGCTGCTGGCGGAGCGGGTCTCGATCCGCAACCTGCATCTGATCCTGGAAGCCATCGCCGAGATCGTGCCCCATGCCCGCCGCTCCGAGCAGGTGGCCGAGCATGTGCGCATGCGCATGGCGCAGCAGATCTGCGGCGATCTCGCCGAAGGCGGCGTGCTGCGCGTGCTGCGGCTCGGCGGCAAATGGGATCTCACCTTCCACCAGAGCCTCAAGCGCGACGCCAAGGGTGACGTGGTGGAATTCGACATCGACCCGCGCCTGGTGGAGCAGTTCGGCATGGAGGCCGCAACCTCGGTGCGCGAGCATCTGCGCGAGGGCCGTCCGTTCGCTCTGGTCACCGCCCCGGACGCGCGCCCTTATGTGCGCATGATCATCGAGCGCATGTTCCCCGCGCTGCCGGTGCTGTCCCACGTGGAGATCGCGCGCGGGGTGGAGGTGCAGTCCCTCGGGACCATTTCGTGAATGCTTTCGCCACCGAGGGCGTGATCTCGGCGTTCCTCATCTTCTGCCGCATCGGCGGCTGCCTGATGCTGATGCCCGGCGTCGGCGGGCGGCATCTCTCGCCCCAGTTCCGGCTGTTCCTGGCCATCGGCCTGTCGCTCGCCTTCGTGCCCCTGCTCCAGCCGAGCGTCGCGGGCTTCGCGCGCGGTGCGGGCACCTTCGCCTTGCTGGGCGCGATCGGCTCGGAATCCGCCACCGGCGCGATGATCGGCCTGCTGGCGCGGATCTTCTTCCTCGCCCTGCAATCCATGGCCAGCGCCATCGCCCAAGCGATCGGCCTTGCCTCCATGGCCGGGACCATGATCGAGGACGACGAGGCGCTGCCGCCCATCGCCACCCTGTTCGCCTTCAGCGCGACGACCTTGCTGTTCCTCAGCGACCAGCATCTCGAGTTGGTCCGCGCGCTGTTCGACAGCTATCGCCGCTTTCCGCCCGGCACCGTGTTCACCGCCCGCCTCGGGCTGAGCGACGTGGTGGACCAGCTCACCACCGCCTTCCTGCTGGCGCTGCGGATCGCGAGCCCGTTCATCGTCTATTCCATCATCGTCAATTTCGCGGTGGGCATCACCAACAAGTTCACGCCTCAGCTTCCGGTCTATTTCATCGCGACGCCGTTCATCACTGCGGGCGGCATGCTGTTGCTGTATGCGACCATGGATCAACTGCTCGCCGGGTTCATGATGGCGTTCAGCCAATGGCTGGCGGCCGGTTAGGGGAGGGCGGGGGGCGCCATGGGCGATCGAAGGGCAACCACCAAGCGGATCGTCGCCGTGCGGGCGCAGATGCACCGCACCGCCGAATGGGAACTCGCCCGCATCCGGCAGGAGCAGGCGGAGCTTGAGCGCAATCGCGCCAGCGTCATGGAAACGCTGAACAGCGCCATGTTCGGCCCGCTTCTGGTGGACATGGTCTCGCGCACCTTGAAGCGGCTTTCGCAGGAGGCGACGCGCCTCGCCGCCGAGGAGGCCGTGCAGGCCGAGAACGTGCAGACGCAGGCTTTCGCGCTCAAGCGGGCCGAGCGCATGGCCGAGCGGGTGGCGCGCGAAAGGCGCGCGCACGAGGATCGCAAGGCCTTCCAGGAACTGACGGAATCGGCGGCGTTGCGGCCCGGCGCGGCGGCCCCGAAGGATGCAAGCCTCACATAAGCAAGCCCCCGCAAACTGCCCGGATCGAAACACCGTTTGATGATCGGGCCATGGGCATTCAACTCACCACAGACATTGTGATGGACGTGGTCAAGGCCGGTAATCCGGCCCGCACCCAGAAGATCACGTCGAACCTCAAGGCGATCGGCTCGGGCTTTTCCCAAGCGATGAGCCAGGAAGGCGCGATCGGGCGGGCGAACGGGCTGGCTTATGCCCCCACGTCCCCGGTCGGGCTTCAGAATGCGACCGCGCTGACGAAGACCTCCGCCGCCGGCGGACCGGCTGCCGCGGCCCATCGCAAGTTCGAAAGCATGGTGCTGTCGCAATTCGTGCAAGCCATGCTGCCGAGCCAGGCCGCCGCCGTCTATGGCAGCGGCAATGCCGGACAGATCTGGAAGTCCATGTTGGCCGAGAAGGTCGCCGATGAGGTGGCCAAGCATGGCGGCATCGGCATCGCGGACCGCATCGCATCGGCTCAGGCGCGGCTTTCGCCGTCGGCTGCCGCCGCCGCGCCCTCTCTCCCGGTCGCATCCGCGACCAGCTCCGCCGCTGCGGCCTGAGGATGCGCCAGATGAGACACGATGAGTCCACCGTCCTGCCGCGTCTGCTGAGCCCGGAAGGCCCCGCGCGCGATACCATGATCGCGGCCCTCGACCGGCTCGAGGAGATCATCGACCAGGAAACCGGCTCGCTCGAAGCTCATCTGCCGATCGATCTGCAC
Source organism: Rhizobiales bacterium 32-66-11 (assembly GCA_002304505.1). Lineage (GTDB taxonomy): Bacteria > Pseudomonadota > Alphaproteobacteria > Rhizobiales > Xanthobacteraceae > NCEH01. The sequence goes on from NCEH01000004.1 coordinate 21,877, forward strand.
GAGGTCAACCGCCGCAAGAGCCGCAGCCTGCTGGAGCTGAGCCGCGCCAGCCGGGCGCTGCCCCGCGAGGCGGATCCCGTGGTCGCCCTGCGGCTCGGCACGGTGCGCGAGAAGCTGGCCCGCAATCTCTATCTTCTGTCGATCAACCTCGCGGCCTCGCAGGAAATCAGCGGCATCCTCGCCACGGCGCTGCGCGACGCGGAATCCGACGGCACTTATTCCAGCACGCCCTCCAAGGACGGGGGCTGAGCGATGGTGCGCTTCATCATCATCGGCCTGTGGGTTTGCGTGGTCGCGCTCGGCTCCAGCTATGGCGCCGCCTATTGGGCCGCCGGAGCGGCCAAGGCCAAGTCCGCCGAACCTTATATGCCGGGGCTCGAATACAAGCGTCTTCCGCCGATCACCGTGCCGATGATCATCGACGGCCGGGTGAAGGGCTATGTGCTCGCCAAGCTGGTCTTCACCGCCGATGCGACCGCCCTGCGCCAGCTGCCGCTGGATCCGGCGATCTTCGTAGTGAACGACGCATTTTCCGAGATCTACAACAACGGCCGCGTCGATACCGGAAAACTCTCGAAATACAATATCAAAGACATGATGGATCGCATCAAGGTGAGCGTGAATGCGCATCTAAATGGCGATGTTATTCAAGAAGTGCTCGTGGATTCCATTAATTACATCGACAAGACCGACATGCGGGCCGCGAGCGGCAGCAATGCACCCGTGAAGCCGGCCGAATCCGCCGCGCCGCCGAAGGCAGCACACTAGCAATACGAGGGCGAACCGTGAAGATCATTGGGAAAATCTACAGCATCGTCGGCGTGCTCGGGTGCGCGACAGCGCTGGTGTGCGGCGTCTCCCTCTGGGGGCTCAGCCGGGAGGCGGACATTGCCGCCAACATCGCCCAGGCGTCGCGCCGAGCGTTCCTGACCGAGCAACTCAATGGCGACGTGACCGCCGTGGTGATGGAATCGCGCGGCCTGTACATGGCGGCGGACCAAAATGCCGTCAAGCAGTTTGCTGCCGGCCTCACCAAGGCGCTGGATCGGATCGACGCCAAGGTGGCCGAGCTCAAGACTTCGACCCCGCCCGCCGATGCCGCCACCTTCGCGCGCGCCGTCGCCGATCTCGCCAAATTCCGCGAGTTCCGCTCCGAGACCGTCCGCCTGGCCCTGACCGAGGGTCCGCAGGCCGCGAACCTCCAGGGCAACACCGAGGCAAACCGCAACAATCGCAAGGCGTTGCAGGAATCCCTGCGGACCTTCACCGCGCAGATCCAGGACACCCTGGCGCCCATGCGCGCCGAGCAGGAGGCCGTGCACGACAGCGTCAAGACGATGGTCATCTCGATCTTCGTCGTCGGTCTCGCGGTGGGCATCGCGATCGCCCTGTTCATCGGCAATCGCATGCTCAGTGGCCCCATCGTCCGGGTATCGCGCACGCTGCATGATCTCGCCTCCGGCAAGCTCGACCTCACCCTGGAGCAACCGCGCACAAAGGATGAAATCGCCGATCTGTGGAACAGCACCAAGCAATTGGTGGCGAAGCTGCGGGCCGCCGACGATCTGCGGACGCAGCAGGAGGCGGCCGCCACGCGGGCCGAGAGCGACAAGCGCGCCGCCATGGAGCACCTCGCGAACCAGTTCGACGCCGAGGTTTCCGGCGTGGTGCGCACGGTCGCGGACGCCGTCACCCTGCTGGAGCGCAACGCCAGCTCCATGAGCAGCTCGGCGGCCGAGACCAGCCGCCAGTCGACCATCGTCGCCGCCGCCGCCGAGGAGGCGACGGGCAATGTGCAGACCGCCGCCTCCGCCGCCGAGGAGCTTGCCGCCTCGGTGCGCGAGATCGGCGCCCAGGTCTCCTCCGCCGCGAAGATCGCCGGCGAAGCGACCGACCAGGCCAGCGAGACCGCCGAAGTGGTGCGCGGCCTTGCCGCCAGCGCCGCGCGCATCGGCCAGGTGGTGAACCTCATCACCGACATCGCCTCGCAGACCAATCTGCTGGCCCTGAACGCCACCATTGAGGCGGCGCGGGCCGGGGAGGCCGGCCGCGGCTTCGCCGTGGTGGCCCAGGAGGTGAAAACCCTGGCGGAACAGACTTCCAAGGCCACCGACGAGATTTCCTCCCAGATTTCCGCCGTGCAGGGCGCCACCAATGAGGTGGTGAAGGCGATCGAGGGAATTTCCGGCACCATCCGCCGCATTGATGAAATCTCCACGGCGATCGCCACCTCGATCGAGGAGCAGGGCGCGGCGACCGGGGAAATCGCCAAGAACGTGCATCAGGCGGCGCGCGGAACGCAGGAAGTCTCTTCCAGCATCACCCAGGTCAGCTCCGTGGCAGCCACCACCGGCAAGGTGTCAGGCGACATCGTGCACGCCGCCACCGACTTGTCCTCGCAGGCCGCGACCCTGCGCCGGCAGGTGAACATCTTCATCGAGCGCGTGCGAGCGGCCTGATCGGCGCTGCCGTCTCACGCGGGCCGGGCATCGCCCGTCCCGCGACCGAAATCCGAGGCCGGCGATCCGGCCTCCACCGTGCGTGCGCTCCCGTGCGCCGTGGGTCTCCGAAGCGAGGCGCACGGCGCGGTCCGGCCTTGCCGTTGTTCCGGCGTCGCCGGGCGGTGTTGCGGGATGCCTGAACTGCCTGTCTTCGACCCGGAGTTGAACCCATGGACGATCTGCTGCGAGAGTTCCTGACTGAGACGAATGAGAGCCTCGACGTCGCGGACGTCGAGTTGGTGAAGTTCGAGCAGGACCCGAACAACGCTCAGATTCTCAACAATATTTTCCGCCTGGTGCACACGATGAAGGGCACCTGCGGCTTCATCGGCCTGTCGCGCCTCGCGTCGCTCGCCCATGCCGCCGAAACCTTGATGGACCAGTTCCGCCAGGGAATACCGGTGACCACCGAGGCGGTCGGCCTGGTGCTCATCACGGTGGACCGGATCAAGGAGATCCTGGTCGAGATCGAGGCGTCGGAGGGCAGCGAGCCGCCGGGCTCCGATGAGGATCTGATCTCCCAGCTGGACGCGCTCTCCGCCGCTCCGGCCGCCGCCATCGCGGCGCCGCCCCTGGTGCCCGCAGACCCTGTCGCCGCCCCCGTCGCGGCGCCCGTCAAATCCGTGATGAACGGTGCCGCCGCGCCCGTCAGCGAGCCCAAGCAGGGCGTCGCGGCGGTGATGCAGCAGCTGGAGCGTGCTCTGAAGCCCGGCGAGGTCTCGATGGAGGAATTGGAGCGGGTGTTCCGCGAAACCGCCGTCGAGGTGCCCGCCGCCCGGGCGAAGCTCGCGGAATTGGACAATGCCAAGGCCGTCGCCACCGTTGGCGCTGCAACCGCGCCGACCCCGGCCGCCGGTTCGCTTCCCGCAGTGCGCGAGGCTCCGCACGCCGCCGATCCCGAAGCCAAGAGCGCCCGCGTGGAAGACCACGCGCTCAGCGTCTCCAACCAGTCCATCCGCGTCAACGTGACCTTGCTCGAACACCTGATGACCATGGTGTCCGAACTCGTGCTGACGCGGAACCAGCTGCTCGAAATCGCCCGCCGCGACGAGAGCTCCGATTTCAAGGTCGCGCTCCAGCGGCTCTCGAATGTGACCGGCGAGTTGCAGGGCGCGATCATGCGCACGCGCATGCAGCCCATCGGCAATGCCTGGCAGAAGCTGCCCCGCATCGTGCGCGATCTCGCGCAGGAGCTGGGCAAGCATATCGAGCTGGAGCAGATCGGCGCGGAAACCGAGCTGGACCGGCAGGTGCTGGAGCAGATCAAGGATCCGCTCACCCATATGGTGCGCAATTCCGCCGACCATGGGCTGGAGACCACCGAGGAGCGCCGCCGCGCGGGCAAGCCCGACAAGGGCACGATCCGCCTCTCCGCCTATCACCAGGGCGGCCATGTGATCGTCGAGATTTCCGACGACGGCAAGGGCCTCGACGTGGCCCGGATCAGGGCCAAGGCGCAGGAAAACGGCCTCGCGACCGCCGCAGAGCTGGCCAAGATGCCCGACTCGCAGGTGTTCCGCTTCATCTTCGCCGCCGGCTTCTCCACCGCCGCGAAGATCACCAACGTCTCCGGCCGCGGCGTCGGCATGGATGTGGTGCGCAGCAATATCGAGGTGATCGGCGGGGCGGTGGATGTCACCTCCCGTCCTGGTGCCGGCTGCACCTTCACCATCAAGATCCCGCTGACCCTCGCCATCGTCCCGGCGCTGATCGTCGAGGCCATGGGCGAGCGGTTCGCCCTGCCGCAAAGCTCGGTGGTGGAGCTGGTGCGCGTGCAGCCCAATTCCTTCCACCAGGTAAAGCGCCTGAAGGATGCGCCGGTGCTGTGCCTGCGCGAGAAGCTGTTGCCGATCGTGCCGCTCGCGCAATTGCTCGGCATCGCCGACGACGGCAAGGAGCAGAAGTTCGACGACGCGCTGATCGTGGTCTTGCAGGTGGGCAACCAATTGTTCGGCGTGGTGGTGGATGCGGTGTCCCACACCGAGGAAATCGTCGTGAAGCCCATGGCCTCGGTGCTGCGCCAGCTGCCCATGGTATCGGGCAGCACCATCCTGGGCGATGGCCGGGTGATCATGATCGTGGACCCGGTCGGCCTCGCCAAGGTCGCCGCCTCGCCCGACGAGACCCTCGGCTCCGACCTGCACAACACCGCCGCCGCCGCGACCGCCGCGCAGGGCCAGACGACGCCGCTGCTGCTGATCCGCGCCGGCTCGGACGACCTGAAGGCGGTGCCGCTCTCGCTGGTGACGCGCCTGGAGGAACTCGAGGCCACCAAGCTCGAGCATGTGAACGGCCACCCGGTGATCCAGTATCGCGGGGCCTTGATCCCGATCGTCTATGTCAACGAGAAGGTGAAGCGCGCCATCAACGGCACCCAGCCCATGCTGATCTTCTCGGACGAGGGGAAGACCATGGGTCTGGTCGTGGACGAGATCGTGGACGTGGTGGACGCCCACCTCGACATGCAGCTGTCCTCGGATGCCGAGAACCTGTTGGGCGCGGCGATCATCGACGGCCAGGCCGCCGAGATCCTCGATGTCGGCCATTATATCGACCAGGCCTTCGGCAGCTGGTTCAAGCGCCTCTCCGGCACGCGGGACAAGTCCGGCGGCAAGCTGCTGGTGGTGGATGACAGCGCCTTCTATCGCAACCTCATCGAGCCGGTGCTCAAGGGCAACGGCTTCGAGGTGACGGCGTGCGGCTCGGCCCGCGAGGCGCTGGACCGGCTCGGCGGCGAGACCCGCTTCGACATCATCGTCAGCGACGTGGAGATGCCCGGCATGGACGGCTTCCAGTTCGCCCAGGCGGTGCGCGGCGATCCGCAGATCCGCAACGTGCCGATCATCGCTTTGGCGAGCGAGGGGGCCTACGACCTGGTTGAGCGCGGCCGTGCCGCCGGCTTCACCGACTATATCGCCAAGTCCGATCGCGCGGGCCTCATCGCCGCGCTCAAGGAATTCACCGGCGCCATCCATGGAGAAGCGGCATGAGCCAGCACGTCGTCATCAAGCAGGACGTGAGCCCCGGCGGCTCGCAATTCGTCACCGTCCGCATCGGGCCGCAATTGTTCGGCCTGCCCATCGAGGCGGTGCAGGAAGTGTTCGTGCCCGATCACATCACCCATGTTCCGCTCTGCATTCCGCAGATCGAGGGGGTGCTGAACCTGCGCGGCCGCATCGTCACCATGGTGAACATGCGCCGCCTGCTGGGCCTTCCCGACGGCGGCGGCGCGAGCATGGCCGTCGGTATCGAGCACAAGGGCGAATCCTACGGCCTCATCATCGATTCCATGGGCGAGGTGATGATGCTCGACAATGCCTCGCGCGAGGCCAATCCCACCAATCTCGACCCGCAATGGGCCGGGCTCGCGACCGGCGTGCATCGCCTGCCGAGCGAGCTTCTGCTGGTGCTGGATGTCGAACTCGCCCTGGCGCGCCTCACCACCGACCGCGCGGCGTGATGCCCGGCCGCCCAACAGGATGAACCCATGAAGACTTGCCTTGTGGTCGATGATTCCGGTGTCGTGCGCAAAGTCGCGCGGCGCATGCTGGAAGACTTGTCCTTTAGCGTGACCGAGGCGGCGAACGGCCTCGAGGCCCTCGCGGCGTGCGACATCGCCTTGCCGGACGTCATCTTGCTGGATTGGAACATGCCGGTGGTGGACGGCCTCGGCTTCCTCACGCAGCTGCGGTCGCTGCCGGCGGGCCTGGTTCCGCTGGTCATCTTCTGCTCGGCCGAGAACGATCTCGACCACATCGCGACGGCGATTGCCGCCGGCGCGAACGAATACATCATGAAACCTTTCGATTTCGATCTGCTTCGCGAGAAGCTGGAGGAAGTCGGCGCATTGGAAAAGGCAGTGACATGAGCCCGCAGCCGCTGACGACCTCGGGAACCCCGCCCGCCGGTGGACCCATACGCGTGATGATCGTCGACGATTCCGTGTTCGTCCGCGGCATCATTTCCAGCTGGCTCGATGGTGACAAAAGCTTCGAGGTGGTGGCCACCCATTCCAATGGAAGGCGCGCGGCGGACGATGTGGTGCGCACGGCGCCCGATGCCATCATCCTCGACCTGGAAATGCCGGAGATGGACGGCCTGACCGCCCTGCCGCTGATCCTGGAGCGCCGGCCCAATACGGTGGTGCTGGTCGCCTCCGCGCTCACCCGCCGCGGGGCCGAGATCAGCCTGAAGGCGCTGAATCTCGGAGCCGCCGATTATCTCGCCAAGCCCAATGCGGACCGCGGCAGCATCGCGGCGGAGGAGTTCCGCTCCGAGCTGCTCGGCAAGCTGCGCGGGCTGGTCGATCGCGCCCGCCGGCGCGGTGCGCTCCCGGCGGGCGCCCCTGCTGCCGCGTCTGCGCGCACCATGGCGGCGCCGGCGCCCGCATCCGCCGTCGGTTCCGCGCCGGCCGCCGCTCCGGCGGTCCCCAAGGCGCCCCCCTCGGTCGCGCCGCCGGCGATGGCACGCCCGGCGATTTCCACCACCCCGAGCCCCGCCGCCGGTGCGGTCGCGCCGCCGAAGACGGTGCGCAAGCGCCCTTATTCCATGTCCCCCGTGGAGATCATCGCGGTCGGCAGTTCCACCGGCGGGCCGCAGGCCCTGACGCGCATCTTCAGCGATTTCGGCGCCGCCATCGCCAATGTGCCGGTGGTGATCGCCCAGCATATGCCGCCCACCTTCACCGCCATCCTGGCCGAGCACGTGGGGCGCGCGGCCGCCCGCGCGGCCGCCGAGGGCGTGGACGGAGAGGTCCTCAAGCCGGGCCGGATCTATATCGCACCCGGTGGCAAGCACATGCTGGTGGCCAAATCGGGCAACGATACCGTCATTCGCCTGTCGGACGGGCCGGCGGTGAATTTCTGCAAGCCGGCGGTTGACCCGCTGTTCGACAGCGTGGCGGCGATCTACGGCAGCCACGTGCTCGCGATCGTGCTGACCGGCATGGGCAGCGACGGGGCCAAGGGCGCGGGCATGATCGCCGATGCCGGCGGCAGCGTGATCGTGCAGGACGAGGAATCCAGCGTCGTCTGGGGCATGCCGGGGGCCACCTATGCGGCCGGTAACGCCAGCGAGCTGATTTCCGTGAGCAATATCGGCGCCAAGGTTACGCGCCTGCTGATGGGGGGACGGGCATGATCTCCGCAGTCGATTTCGAGTCGGTTTCCAGATTCCTGAAGCTCCATTCCGGGCTGATCCTTGGGATAGACAAGCAATATCTGTTGGAAAGCCGGCTGCTGCCGCTGCTGCGGAAGTTCGAGCTCGCCGATTTCGCCCGCATGGCGGCGATCCTGCGCGAGCAGCCGTCCGGCGTCATCGCCGAGGCGGTGCTGGAGGCGATGACCACCAATGAATCGCTGTTCTTCCGCGATAAGTCGCCGTTCGAGCACTTCACCAAAGTCATGCTGCCAAGCCTGAACGCGACGCGCCGTCCGGGCGATCCGCTCCGCATCTGGTGCGCCGCCGCCTCCACGGGGCAGGAGCCCTATTCCATCGCCATGACGCTCTTGGAGAACCCGCATCTCACGGGCGGGCGCCGGGTGGAGATCGTCGGCACCGATTTGTCCGGCGAGGTGCTGGAGCGCGCGCGCTCGGGGCGCTACACCCAGTTCGAGGTGCAGCGCGGCATGCCGGTGCAACTGCTTCTGAAGTACTTCGAGAAGGATGGCGACAACTGGCGGGTCAAGCCGAACCTGCGCTCCATGGTGGATTATCGCAAGCTGAACCTGCTGCATAACTTCAGCCATCTCGGCGCGTTCGACATCGTGTTCTGCCGCAACGTGCTGATCTATTTCGACGCCACCACCAAGCGGGACATCCTCAGCCGGGTCGCCCGCATCACCCGCCCGGACGGCTATCTGTTGCTCGGCGGCGCGGAAACCGTGCTGGGGATTTCGGACGCGTTCCGCTCCGTGCCGTCGCAGACCGGCTATTATGTGCCGAACGTGCCGGCGATGGCAGGCGTTTAGAGAGAGATCCGACACAGGCGCCACGGCTGGCGCCACAGGAAAAAGGGCGCCCGCAGGGGCGCCCTTTGTGTTCGATCCAGCCGGGATGCGGCTCAGCTCATGGCCTGGCTTGCCCCGCGGCGCGGCTGGGCCTCGCCGGTCATTTCCGCAGGCACGGGGGGCAGCGTGATGGTGAACACCGCGCCGGTGGCGTCATTCTCCACGCTCAGCGTGCCGCCGTGGTCGCGGATGATGCCGAAGCTCACCGACAGGCCGAGCCCGGTGCCCTTGCCCACCGGCTTGGTGGTGAAGAAGGGCTGGAACACCTTTTCGATCACCGCGTCCGGCACCCCGCCGGCATTGTCCTTCACGCGGATACAGACCATCTCCTTTGCGCTCTCCGCTTGGCATGGGGAGACCGACAGCTCGATGGTATCCAACCCCTGGCCCGCACCGCCCCGCGCGCGCTTCTCGTTGATCGCGTCGGCCGCGTTCTGAAGCAGGTTGATGAGCACCTGTTCCAGCTGGTCCTGGCGGCACATGACCCACGGGTGGTTGCCGTGTCCCTGCACCCTGACGTTGATATTCTGTAGCCGCAACTGCGCGCCGACCACCTGGAGCGCGCCTTCGATGGATTCGGTCGGCTCGGAGGGGGCGAACGCCTCGTCGCTGGTGCGGCCGAAAATGCGCATATGGTCGATGATCCGGCTCATGCGGATGGTCTGCTGGAGGATGCGGTTGAGCTTGGATTCCAGATGCTCGCGCGAGAGGCCGCGCCGCAGCCCGGTGAGGCCGTTCGCCGCCGCGAGGCGGATCACCCCGAGCGGCTGGTTGATCTCGTGAGCAAGCCCGGTCGCGACCTCGCCGAGCGAGGCGAGCTTCGACATCTGATACAGCTTGTTGGCCTCGATGCGCTGGGAGGTCTGGTCGAGCGCGAACACCACCACCTCCTGCGGCGCGCCGGGGTTTGCCCCGGGCCGGATCGGCTCCAGCGGCGCGATCACCACCTGGATCTCATATTCCTGGCCCTCGCGCGTAAAATGCTCAAGGCTGAGCAGGGGGCGACGCAGCATGGAGAGGGTGGCGCGGAAGGTGTCGGTGGAGACGAAATCCATCATCAGCTCGGCGATCATCGTGTCCTCGTCCTCACCCACCTGCGCCACGCCGTCGACCGTGACATGGATGACGCACACCCCCGGCACCCGGCCGATGGCATGGAGGAACATGACCTCGCGCTGGCGCGCGCTGGCCTCGATGATGCCGGTGCGCATGCTGTCTTGGAGCTGAATGTAGCGCGCTGCGATCACCGCGACCGCCGCCAGCATCAGGAACAGGCCGACGAAGGTGATCCAGATCACCTGGCGAAAATCGTTCGTCTGCGCCCATACGAACGCCTTGTCGAAGGCCACCACCACGATGAGGGGATAGCGCTGCGAGCGCACGAAATAGCCGATGCGGTCGATGCCGTCGATGACGCTGCTGGTCTCGTAGATGCCCTCGTTCATGGTCAGCATGCGCTTGAAGGTCGGGCTGCCGGAAACGTCGCCGCCGAAGCTGGTGGTGGCGCTGGCGCGCGCGCGCATGACGCCGTCGAACCCGACCAGCGCGATCAGGGCATTGGGCTCGGTGCGCACGCGGCTGTAGAGGTTGAGGAATTCCTGAACGTCGAACGACGCCACCACCACGCCCGCGAAGCTGCCGTCAGGCGCATGCAGGGCGCGGGTGAACTGGATGGTCCATTGCTTGGACACCCGGCCGAGCACAGGCTTGGAGATGAACATGCTCTCGCCCGCGCTGCCGTCCATGTGCACGCGCACGTGCTCGCGGTCCGAAAGGTCCATCTGAGGCGCGGTATAGTCCGGCTCATCGGCGCTGGTTGCGACCAGCCTGCCGTTGCGGTCGATCACGCTCAGCAGCACGATCGACTTCGGCAGGCTGAATGCGCGCACCGCCTCATAGACCTGCTGCCGGTTCCATTTTACGGAGAACTCCCGTTCGAAATTCTGCAAGGCCGCGTCGATGGGCGCGACCGTCTGCTCGAAGCTGTTGAGCACCAGATAGGCGTTGCGCTGCGCCAGTTCTCGAAATTCTTTGATTTCCGCATTGTGATGCAGCGTGAACAGCAAGATCGCCCCCACCAGTGTGATGGAGGCGAGCAGCATGATCGAGCCCAGGATCAACAGGGCGCGACGTCCGAAATTCAGGGCTTGAAAGAGCGGGGGAATGGGGCGCACGCCCTCAGCCCTTTCCATCGCTGTCGCCGAGTGCCAGGACGCGGCTGAGCACCCGCTGAAGGTCTTCCATCACGAGCGGCTTGGGAAGGCATGCCTCCACGCCCGCATTCACCGCTCGCGAAATTTCTTCGGCGGAGGCGTGGCCCGTCATGACGATGAATTTGAACGCGCGCTCGGGATAGCGCAGCTGGATTTCGTTGAGCATATGGATGCCGTCGAGATCCGGCATGCGGATGTCGGTGAGCACCACGTCGACGTGCGGATGCGTGCGGACGAGCTCCAGAGCCTGCGCCGCGCTGCGGGCAGAATAGGCCTTCAGATCGTCGAACCCCAAGGCCTCGATCAGTTCGTCGAGATATTCGGGCTCGTCATCCACGATCAGCAGATGGGACATATTCTCACCGTGCCTCAGCCGCCCTCCAGGTCTTCCGCCTGAGCGAACTGCACCCGTGATCCGTCACAGCCGGAAACGGCAAGCCGAACCACCTGCAACCAGCACCCGGAGTGACGAGAGGTCAAGGCGAGATGCTTCCGCTTTGGAAGCATTGCCGCCGGCCCGCGCCGGCGGCAACCGTTTCAGCTGGGAGTGCTGGCGGCGAACACCGGGCAGCGGGCGGAAAAGCGCTCCAGCCAGGCGACCAGGTGCGGATGGCCCTCGCGCCACGTGCCGGGGAGGCGGAAGTCCAGATATTCGAGCGCGCAGGCAAGCGTGATGTCGCCGACATTGGGCTCGCCCTCGCTCGGCAGGTTGGCTTCCAGCTCGGCGAGCGCGCGGGCCACCTTGCCGGCCTGAATCGCGATCCAGCTTTCGACGCGCATGTCGGCGCTGCGATAGCGGCCTTCATAGACCTGGAGCAAAGCGGCATCCATGATGCCGTCGGCGAGCGCCTCCAGCCGCAGGGCGGCAAAGCGCGCCTCCGCATCGTCGGGAACGATGCGGCCGCCGCCGGCGACATGGTCGAGATAGGCGAGAATCACCGGGGAATCGAACAGCGCCGGGCCGTTGTCGCGCAGCAGGACGGGGATTTTGCCGAGCGGGTTCTGTTGGCGGACGCTGTCTTCCGCATTCATGGTGTCGGCGGTTTCCAGCTCCAGCGGAACGCCGAGATGGGCGGCGGCGACGCGCGCCTTGCGGGCGAAGGGCGAGGAGGGCGAGTAACGCAGGCGCATGAGGCTGGCTCTTCTGGCGTGAGGATCCCGCAGCAGAGCTAAACCCCTTTGCCATATGCGAGAAGGGGCCTCGCGTTTTTTTTCGCATGGGCGCGCGCAAGCCGGCGTGAGGCGCGCGGCGGGCGCCCCGCCGCGCCGGGCCTCAGCCCTCGGGGACGATCCAGGACACCCGCACGCGCCCCTTGCCGTCGTGGGCCAGCAGCGGCGCCAGCGCGGTAAGGATGGTGCGCATCTCGTCCGCCAGGGTGAAGGGCGGATTGACGATGATGAGCCCGCTGCCGGACAGCGCCGTGGTGGTGCGCACCTCGGCGAAATCCAGCTCCACCCGCAGGGTCTTGGGCAGGCCCACCTGGGCCACCTCGCGGCGGAACGCATCCACCGCCCGCAGGTCCTTGATGGGATACCAGAGCATCAGGATGCCGGTGGCAAAGCGTTCGTGGAAGGTGGTGAGGGCACCGATCAGCCGCTGGAACTCGCCGCCTTCCTCGAACGGCGGATCCACCAGCACCAGGCCGCGCCGCTCGCGCGGCGGCAGATGAGCGGCGATGGCGTTCCAGCCATCCTGCGACAGCACCTTTGCGCGCGGATCGCCGCCCACATTTTTCTCCAGCTTCGCCCGCTCTTCGAAATGCAATTCGCAGAACAGGAAGCGGTCCTGCGGCCGGGAGAGCGCCAGCGCCAAGGCCGGGGAACCGGGATAGCGCCGTGCGCCGGCATGGCTGCGCAGATGGCGCACCGCGTCGAGATAGGGCGCCAGCAGCTCGGCCGCCGGTGCGGGCAGGTCCGCCTCCAGCACCCGCTCGATACCCGCGTCCGCCTCGCCCGTGCGCTGGGCCGAGACGCCGCCGAGATCATAGAGCCCGGCGCCCGCATGGGTGTCGAGCACGCGATAGGGCGTGTCCTTCTTGTTGAGATAGGCGAGCACGCGGGCGAGGGCGGCGTGTTTCATCACGTCGGCGGCGTTTCCCGCGTGGAAGGCGTGGCGGTAATTCATGGACGGTACTTCATGGACGGTACTTCATGGGCGAGGTCGGCTTTCGCTGCGCCCTATCGCGCGGACGGCGCCTGGACAGGGGGAACCTGCACGGGAGGAACCTCCAGGGTGCGCCCAGCCCGGCATCCGCGCCGGTCCGCTTCGGGACAGGGCCGAAATGTGAGGTCCTTGCTGAAGCAAACCCGCACCTCGCGCAAGCGGTTGGCGCCGCAATCGACGGCGATCATCGCGTTGGTCAGGCCGGGATTGGCGGCGATGAAGGCGGTCTCCACCTCGGCGGGGGTCACCGTGCTGGCCTCGGCGGGGGCGATGAAGGCCGGCGGTATGGTGATTTTCCCGCGCGCCGCCCGCAGCTTGGCGAAGAAGGCCTCGGGCGGAAGGCCGGAGCAGGTGCCGTGCCGGCGCCATTCGTGGATCACGAGGCCGCGGCTCGGCATCAGGTCCTGGATGCTGGTGAGCGTCTCATTGTGGATATAGGGCGCCGGGGTCTGGCAGGATTGGGGATAGCCGCGCTCGTTCTGCGGCCACAGGCCGTGGACGATGAAGCCGAACGGCCGGCCGGCGCGGCATTGGGCGCCGTCCGCGCGAGTCTGTTCCGCGCAATAGGTGGGCGACCAGGACAGAGCGAGAATGTAGAAATCAAAGGCGCCGGGCGTGTCCGCCGGCGCGGCCCGCGCCGCTCCCGCCGCTGCGAGCAGCAGCAGCGCGGCGGCGCAGAGGCATCGAATCACGGACGGGCCATCTTGCAGCCGGGGGCATAGGCGAGGTTCCGATCCAGCCCGTTCACGCACCATTCCACGCCCCAGGTGTAGCCCTGGAAGCTCGAGTCCTCGATGATGGAATAGTCGATCTGGTGGATCTTATTGTCCGAGAGCACCACCTTGGCGGTGCAATAGCGGCGCGGCTGGAACGCCTCGCCCCAGGGGCGGAAGGCGGTTTCGCGCACGTTGGAATAGGAGACGATGTTCAGCGGCGCGTTCCAATACATGCGCTCGGTCTCGGCGAAGCGCATGGAGATGGTGCCGAGCGCCAGCGGCTCGGTGCAGGCGGGAAGGTTGCCGCTATAGCTGTCGTTGGGCAGCCAGAAATTATCGAGAATGCTCGCAGCCTTGGCCGGCACACCCACGGCGAGACCGGCCAACAGGGCCGCGATCCCGGCAAAAGCCCGCCCGCTGCGCATCGTGCGACCCATTCCCACTCTCCCGTCACTTCAATCCGATATTTGGCGGGACGATGGAACCGGCGATTGCCCCGGTCAAGCGCAGCGGAGCCACACCCGGCGAAAAAGCGTTCGGCCCGCCATCCTTGTGCTGCGAAATTCCGCCATCATGCCGCCTCGGCCGAACCCTGCGCCCGCCCGGGCGCCGTCACGCTCCCGCAGCGTCAATGAGATGGATGCCCGCATGTCGCACGCCCGCTTCGCCCCCGAGATCATCGGCGCATCGCAAGCGGTGGGAGGCGCCGCCGGGAGCCTGGAGCGCTTCGAGACCGGACGCGAAGCCGCCCTGCGCCTGCGGCCGGACCAGCCGGTCTATTGCTTCCGCCCCTCGGTCCTGCGGGCGGACGCGCGCGCCTTCCTCTCTGCCTTTCCCGGCAAGACCGCCTATGCGGTGAAGACCAATGGCGAACCCATGGTGCTGGAGACGCTGGCCGGCCTCGGCATCGGTGCGTTCGACGTGGCGAGCCCGGCGGAATTCGCCGCCGCCCGCGCCGCCGCGGCCGGGGCGGAATTGCTCTATATGCATCCGGTGAAGGCGCAGTCGGACATCCGCCTTGCCCTGGAGCGCTACGGAATTTCCGTGCTGGCGCTGGACCATGAGGACGAGGTCGCGAAGATCCTGCGCATGGTGCGCGCGCTCGATCTCGACCCGACGCAGATCACCTTGTTCGTCCGCATCGCCAGCAAGGGGGAGGCGGCCTACGAACTCTCCAAGAAGTTCGGCGCGGCGCCCATGCACGCGGCCGAACTGCTCCAGCGCATCCACCATATCGGCTTTCGCTGCGGCATCGCCTTTCACGTGGGCAGCCAGATGCTGGACCCCGCCACCTATGAGCGCGCCATCGCGACCGCCGCCGAGGTGCGGGACATCGCCAAGGTGCCGATCGCGGCGCTCGACATCGGCGGCGGGTTTCCCGCCCATTATGCCGAGGACCCGCGCCGCCCGGCGCCGCCCTTTCCCCCTCTGCCGGAGCTGATGGGCATCGTGCTCGACGCCGTGAAGCGCCACGGGTTCGGCGATACCCCGCTGGTGGCGGAGCCGGGGCGGGTGATCGTCGCCCGCGCCTTTTCGGTGATCGTGCGGGTGCTGCTGAAGAAGGGGCAGCGGCTCTATATCAACGACGGCATCTGGGCCTCGCTGTCGGACAGCTGGACCGGCAAGATCCTGCTGCCGGCCCGCCATATCGCCGATCCCGCCCGTCGGCGCCGCGCCGGGGCCTCGGACAAAGTGGTGCCGTTCCGCATCTATGGCGCCACCTGCGACAGCGTGGACGTGCTCTCGCGCCCGTTCTATCTGCCCGAGAGCATCGATACCGGCGACTGGATCGAGATCGGCCATATCGGCGCCTATTCCCTGTCCTTGCGCACCCATTTCAACGGCTTTTATCCCGACACCTTCGTGGAGGTGGCGCAGCCGTTCGAAGCGGATGGAACGGTGGCCGGCTTCGCCGAGCCCGAGCGGCGGGCGAACGTAGAGGAAGCGTGACCTTCGCACGGCCGAAATCGGCGCAATGGCAACAAAATGCCGACCGATTTCATGGTTAATCCTGCCTCATCCGACTGTTCCTACAGACATTGATGCCGTCCCGCGGGGCGTGCATGGAGATCGCCATGGCCACGGCCCTGCGGGATGGTGTGCGTCAGCTTGAGACGACGGCGCGCATCTGCTTGATGGTGCTTGCCCTTGCAAGCGGTGTTTATACTTATATCGGCGTGCGGGACCTGCTGGACGGCAGCGCCACGGCGGTGTTTTTCGCGGCCATCATCTATTCGGTCGCGGTGTCAGTCGGCATCTATGCCTTCTGGACCTTCATGATGCGCTTCCTGCCCCATGTGGAGGATGCGGCGAGCCGGGCGCTGATGTTCGGCGCCATGGCTTTGGGATCTTTGATGATCGTCGCCATGTGCTCGTGGCTGAACGCGAGCGCGCTCGCAGGCTCCGCCGCCATCGAGCAGCATATGGGCCGGGCGATCGAGGATTACGACCGGGCGCTGGAGGAAAATCACGGCAAAGCCCTGGCCGCGCAGGGCCTTGCGCCCGACATCGCCATGGCGGCGGCGCGCTTCTCCCAGCTCGCGGATGCCGAGCGCACCGGCTCGCTCACCGGCACCACCGGGTCCGGCACCGTGGTGCAATTGCTGACCCAGATGGCGAGCCAGCTTGGCGCGCTTTCCAAGGAGGTCGCGGCCTCCGGCGACAAGGTGAAGGAGGCGTACGACCAGGGCGCCAAGCATCTCGCCGCCATGCGCGACCTCGCTTCCGGCTCGGGCCGTGTGACGCCGCGCGCGGATGCGTTCGGCGGGGAGGCGACCGCGCTCGCGGGCGTGCTGACCGCGCTCCAGCAGGCCTCGATTGCGCCAGCGGTGAAGCGCGCCGCCACGGATTTCGCCTCCGGCTTCATCGCGCCCGCCGCCGACGGACGCTCCCCCGACGTGGTCGGGCGGCAGAACGAGGTCGTGGGGCGGGTGCAGGGGGCGGTCGCCGCCCAGTCGAAAGCGCTCGCGGGCGCGGCGGACAAGGTGATCGCGATGCCGGCCTATGTGCCGCCGCGCTATGCGACCATCTCGCCCGCCGAAGCGGTGCTGCGCTATGCCTCCGATTTCATTCCAAGCTGGGCCGGCGCGATTTCCATCGACCTTCTGCCCGCCGTGCTGGTGTTCATCCTCTGCATCGTCCACGCCAGCCTGCGGCGCGAGGGCCAACCGCAAGCCGGGGCGGACACCATGACCGCCGGCGAGCTGCTCGCCGCTTTGCGCATGGCCCGCGCGGTCGAACGGGCGCACGCGGATCTGCGCGCGCCGCTGGTTCCGGACCTCGCCGCCGCGCCGGCCGCGCCGCACGGCGCTGAACCCGCCGAACCGGCGGAGACGCCGCGGGCGGAGATGCCGCCCACCCCCTCCGAGCCCGCGGACGAGGAAAAGGTGACGACCTTGCATGGCCACGGCCTGCGCCCGGCCAAGCGCGACTGATCGCCATGACCCCGGCCGTCTTCCTTCAGGCGCTGCGCGACTGGCGCCGGCGCCCCGACGATGCGCTGCTGCATCTGCTGTTCGCGGGGCTGCTGACCGCCAGCGGCGCCATGCTGGTGCAGGATTTCGGACAGCTTCGCAAAGCTGAGGCCGCCCTCTCCGCTCCGGTTCCGGGACAGGTGGACGCGCCGCCCGCCACCCCCCTCGGCCCGGCGCGGGAGGGCGGGCCGGATGCGCCCGCGGCGGATGATGCGCTCAACGCGCCGATGACGTTCGATCTCCAAAGCGACGGCCGCCTGGCCGCGACCGGCACCATCGCGCCCGGCACGGCGGCGCTGTTCGCGGCGGAGGTGGAGAAGCGCGGCTCCTATGTGAAGACCGTGGTTCTGCGCTCCCCCGGCGGCTCGGTTCAGGATGCGCTCGCCATGGGCCGGCTGATCCGCGCCAAGGGATTTGCCGCCGAAGTGCCGGCGGGCGCCTATTGCGCCTCCTCCTGCCCGCTGGTGTTTTCCGGCGGGGTGGAGCGGCGGGCGGGCCGCAAGGCGGCGCTCGGCGTGCATCAGATCTATGGCGCGACCCCACCCGTCGGCACCGCGCCGCCGGATGGCATGGCCCAGGCGCAGCAGGTCTCGGCGCAATGCCAGCGCTATCTGCGCGACATGGGGGTGGATCTGGACGTGTGGCTGCGCGCCATGGAGACGCCGAAGGACAAGCTGTTCTATTTCACCGCCGAGGAGATGGCGCGGCTGAAGCTCACCACGCCCGCGCCCGGCGCGCTTGCGAACCCGGCGGCGGCACCCATGCCGCCGCGCGGGTAAGGCGCTCACATATAGAGCTTTTCCTTTTCCAGCCCGGTGTACAGCGCGGCGACATATTCGCCATAGCCGTTATAGAGCAAGGTGGGACGGCGCTCGCCGGTGGCGATGTCCTTCTCGGTCGCTTGGCTCCAGCGCGGATGGGAGACGGCGGGATTCACATTGGCCCAGAAGCCATATTCCGCGCTCTGCACCACTTCCCAGAAGCTCTTCGGCCGCTTGTCCACGAACGAGACCTTCACGATCGCCTTGATGGACTTGAAGCCGTATTTCCAGGGCAGGGCGAGGCGCAGCGGCGCGCCGAATTGATTGGGCGCTGGCTTGCCGTAAATGCCCGTGACCATGAAGGCGAGATCGTTGGTGGCTTCCGCCATGGTCACCCCTTCCACATAAGGCCAGGGATAGAAGCGGCCATATTGCCCGGGCGCCACGTCGCGGTCGAGGAAGGTCTCGAACCGCACATATTTCGCCCCGCTCAGCGGCTTGGCGTAATCCACCAGCGCCTTCAACGGGAAGCCGGTCCAGGGCACGGCCATGGACCATGCTTCCACGCAGCGATGGCGATAGAGCCGCTCTTCCAAAGGCATCGCCTTCAGCAGGTCGTCGATGGCGACGTCGCGCGGCTGCTCCACCAGCCCCTCGATGCGCACCGTCCAGGGGCGCACCTTCAGCTTGGCGGCGGCCTTGGCCACGTCGTAATTGGTGCCGAACTCGTAATAATTATTGAGCGTGCTGGCCGCCGGCTCGGGCGTCACCGGCCGGTCGAGCGTGTAGGTGGGATTGCGCTTGGCGGGGTAGAGGCTGGCCGAAGGATCGGCCGGGCCCGCGCCTTGCGCTGCCGCGAGGCCGGGCATCACCCCGGCGCCGATCAATCCCGCACCCGCGCCAAGGAGCGCGCGCCGCGAGAGAAAGACGCTTTCGGGCGTCGCCTGGCTTTCGGGGATTTCCCAGCCGCGTTTATGTCGAATGAGCATGAGTGGCCTCCATCGCGGCGCAGCATTGGAGCCAACGCAGGGGGAGGCAATTCAAACGCCCGTGTGAAGGGTATTAGAGTATAGGTCTCACGGTGCCGTGAGACCTCCGCCGCGCTCGGCCGCTTTCCGCGCCCCGTTTTCCGCGCGAATGCCTCGGCGGGCCTCTCAGCGCGAGAGCACCTGCTCGTTGGTGCGCACCGGGGGCATGGTCGCGCGCAGGGTCAGCGTGGCGGCGGCGAGCGAGATGCTCAGCCCGCTGTCGGCCGAAACGCTCAACGGCTGCAAGGCGATGCCGAGCTTCGCGTCCTTCGCCATCAGCACATTGGCGGAGAAACCGGGGCCGAGCGCGGCGCCGCTGGAGAAGCCGACATATTGGCCGGAAAGCGCGCCCGGCCCGAGCTTCGGCGTGGTGGCGAGCACTGCCCAGAGCATGCTGCCCTGGTCCGAGACGCCGAAATCCAGGCCCGCGCGCTCGAGCGTGCCGGTATAATATTGGTTCATGCCGAGGGTGGCGCGAAACTCGCACTCGACCTTGCGGGTGGAGCCGAAGCCATAGGCGATGGCGGATTCGCCCCGGCATTCCAGCAGGCCGGATTCCACCTTCTGCATGTCCGTCTTCGCCGGCTCCGCCGCCGCCGGGGCGGCAGGGGCGGGCTGGGCGGAAGCTGGCTGCGCGCTCGCGGCGGGGGCCGGAAGCGGCGCCTGGACCGCCTGGATGGTAGGCAATTGCACGGTGGTCTGGGCCGGGGCGGGCTGTTCCGCGCCCGGCACCAGTTCCATCTGCGCGGCCGAGAGCGGCGCAGCGAGCGCCGGGATCATGGACGAACCGAGGAGAAGGGAGCGGAGGATCGAGGCCATGTCGTGTCCTCCGTTCGGCATCACTTTGCCGGGGTCAGGGTCAGGTCGGAAATGCCGGCGGCGATGGTGACGCCGGTGGTGCCCTGGAGCGAGAGCGGCTGGAGCGCGATGGTGCTCTTGGAGCCGCCGAGCAGCACGTTCGCGCCGCCGCCGAGGCCCCAGGCCGCATCCGCGCTCACGCCGACATATTTGCCCGCGAGATCGCTGGCCGCCGGCGCGGTATTGGGGGCGAACACCGCCCAGCTCAGCGTGCCGGCGTTGGTGACGCCGATATCGAGGCCGAAGCGCGCCACGGTGCCCTTATAGGATGCGCGGACCACCGGGGCGGTGGGCGTGCCGGTGAGCAACTGGCAGCTCAGCTCCCGCACCGAGCCGACGATGAAGCCGACCGCGGGTGCGACCTTGCATTGCAGCACGCCGACCTGAATTTTCGGCGCGGTCTGCGCCTGGGCGGAAGTGGCCATCAGGCCGCCGGCCAACAGGGCGCCAAGTACTGTATAGATTCGCATGGAATCCCCCAAATGTCTGACGCTTCAGTCCTACGTCCGCGACGGAAGGGGTACAATAGCGGAATAGTCCCGAGGCGCCGGGCGAGCGGCCCGGAATGCCCCGCCGCCGGAGCGGCGGGGTGGAACTGCGACGATCGGCGCGCGGTCGCGCCGTCGCCGTCGGGCTCAGCGCAGGGTCAGGTCGGCGACGCCGAGGGCGAGATTGACGCCGGTCTGGGCTTCGACGGAAAGCGGCTGGAGCGCGATGGTGTTGCGCGAGCCACCGACCAGCGCATTGGCGCCGAGGCCGACGCCGAAGGCGGCATTGGCGGAGGCGCCCACATAGGTGCCGCGCAGGTCGTTCGGGCTGATCTTGCGGGTCGGCGCAAGCACGGTCCACATCAAGGTGCCCTTGCCGTTCACGCCGATATCCAGGCCGAAGCGGCGCACCTGGCCGGTGTAGGACGCGCGGGGAACGCCGCGGAACGCCGGGCGCAGGGTGCAGGACATCTCACGGATCGAGCCGATGATGAACGCAACGTTCGGCGCCATCTGGCAGACCAGGGTCCCGACCTGGATGCGGGTCTGAGCGGCCGCGGGGGCCGCGCCGAGCGCGAGGGCAGACGCGGCCAAAGCGGCAGCGAAGCCAGCCTTCAGAGCAATCTTCATGATATGCTTCCTCCAATGAAACGCCGGCTGGCGGGGGGACAGGGCCGGCGCCGTTAAGCCTTAGCCTGGACCAAGTGTTCCGCCAACGCTTACGAAAGGCTCAGGTTCCATGGCTGGCGCGCGGATTGCGAAGATTCCGCGCGCCCTGCGACGAATAAGTCACGCCCGACTTGCGGCAAGCCTCAGCTGAGCGCGCCGCAGAAGCGCTGGATGCGCGTGCAGGCCTCTTCCAGAGCCGAGGTCGCGGTCGCATACGAGATGCGGAATGCCGGGCCGAGGCCGAAGGCCGAGCCGTGCACCACCGCCACGTTTTCCGCTTCCAGCAATTCCGTCGCGAAATCCTCGTCGTTGGCGATCACCTTGCCCGACGGGGCCTTTTTGCCGATCGCGCCGGAGCAGAACGGGAACACGTAGAACGCGCCTTCCGGCTTCGGGCAGGTGAGGCCCTTCGCCTGGTTGAGCATGGACACCACGAGGTCGCGCCGCTCCTTGAACACCGCATTGTTGCGGGGAATGAAGTCCTGCGGCCCGTTCAGCGCTTCCACCGCCGCCCATTGGGCGATCGAGGAGGGGTTGGACGTGGACTGCGACTGCAGCGTGCCCATGGCCTTTATGAGGGCCTCGGGACCGGCCGCATAGCCGATGCGCCAGCCGGTCATGCAATAGGCCTTCGACACGCCGTTCAGCGTGAGCGTGCGATCATACAGGCTCGGCTCCACCTGGGCCGGGGTGGCGAACTTGAAGTCGTCATAGACCAGGTGCTCGTACATGTCGTCGGTGAGCACCCACACATGGGGATGGCGCACCAGCACGTCGGTGATGGCCTTCAACTCGTCATGGGTATAGGCGGCGCCCGAGGGGTTGGACGGCGAGTTGAAGATCAGCCACTTGGTCTTGGGCGTGATGGCCGCTTCCAGCACGTCGGCGCGGAGCTTGAAATTGTCTTCCAGCGTGGTGGGTACGCTCACCGGCGTGCCGCCGCAGAATTCCACGATGTCGGGATAGCTCACCCAGTACGGCGCCGGGATGATGACCTCGTCGCCGGGGCCGACGGTGGCCACCAGCGCATTGAACAGCACCTGCTTGCCGCCGGTGCCGACCGACACCTGGCTCGGCTTGTAGGTGAGGGCGTTGTCGCGCTTGAACTTGGCGACGATGGCGGCCTTCAGCTCGGGAATGCCGTCGACGGCGGTATAGCGCGTCTCGCCCCGGCGGATCGCGGCGATGGCGGCTTCCTTGATGTTCTCGGGGGTCTCGAAGTCCGGCTCGCCGGCGCTGAGCGCGATCACGTCGCGGCCAGCCGCTTTGAGCTCCCGCGCCTTGTTGGAGATGGAAATGGTCGGCGAGGGCTTGATGCGCATCAAAGCGGGCGAAAGGAGGCTCATGGCCTTTGACTCCGGACGCAGGCCGGCGGTGCCGCACGCGAATGCGCTGGTGCCGTCGGACGCGAAGGGTGAGACGAAGCGCCGGTCCGCCGCGAGGCAGGCCGGCATGCGGCACTTTATTAGTCGAGGGTGATTTCCCGAACAAGCGAGCATTGTGAATGGCTGGGCCGCAATGCACTGATGGATTGCCGGCGCACAACATTGCGGCCCGTCTTGCGAGGCGCGGCGCAAGCCTCCATCTAGGCGGAGGCCGAGAGGGAAACGCCGTGCTGACGCTCTATTCCACCCAGGCATCGGGAAATTCCTACAAGGTGCGCATGCTGCTGGCCAAGCTCGGCCTGCCGTTCCGCCTGACCGAGGTGGATATTCTTTCCGGCGAGCACCGCACCCCCGAATTCCTCGCCAAGAATGCCGATGGCCGCGTCCCGCTGCTGGAATTGCCCGGCGGGGCGACGCTCGCCGAGTCGAACGCCATCCTGTTCTATCTCGCCGACGGCACGCCTTTGCTGCCCGCCACGCCCCTGGCGCGGGCGGAGACCCTGCGCTGGATGTTCTTCGAGCAAAACAACCACGAGCCCGGCATCGGGCAGGCGCGGTTCTGGCTCCAGCAGGTGCGCGGCGGGCGCGAATTGCGCACCCACGACATCGACCGCTGGATGGAGGAGGGCTATGGCGCGCTGAAGGTCATGGAACGCCACCTCCAGGGCCGCGACTTCTTCGTCGGCGAGCGTCTGACCATCGCCGACATCGCGCTCTATGCCCACACGCACGTCGCCCATGAGGGCGAGTTCGACCTTTCCCCCTTTGCGGCCGTCCAGGCGTGGCTGAAGCGGATCGAGCGGGAGCCGGACCATGTGGAGATCGACTGGCGCCCGCTCGAGCGGGCAGCCTGACGCAAGCTTCAGCGGGTAAGGTGAGGGTGCGCGCAAAAGAATCGCAGGGCGCGCGATACAACCTTATTCCGAGTCGGGAGTCGCGCTCGCGTGATCTAAGTCACGAAAACGCCACGCTTATTCCAGCACCTGCCGTCGCGTCGCCACAATCGCGGCTTGCTTGGAGGGCAACTTTCGATGAGTCGCAGGGAACCGATTCGCGGCATTCCCGCTTCTAAAGGTCAGTCGAACCGTCCGAGGCGAAGCGATGTCTGAGTTTCGTGAGTTTGCCGTACTAGAGAATGGCGTTTCCTCCGCCGACCCCGAGGCCCTGGCGCGCGCGGTGCGCAATCACAAGGCGGGCGACGCCCTCGCACAGGTGGCGCTCACGATTGCGTTGATGTTGGCGATTTGTGCCGTAACCGTGGTACTGTCGTTCGATCGCGCAAGCGCATCGGTTCTCAACGCCGCGGAGGCGACCATGTCCAGTTCGATCCTCTCCAGTTCGCTGCTGTCCCTCTCCCTGTTCGGCCTCCTGGCCCTGGCGGGTGCGGCGATGCTGACGCGCATGCGTGTCGCGCGTCTCCAGCCGGTGCGCGTGCGCGCGTCCCGTCCCCGCCTGCCGCGCTGATCTTGCGGGTGCAGCACTGATCCTGCGGGTTTTCCTGGGCCTGTTGGCGCGGCCGTTTGGCCGCGCTTTTTCGTGGCGCGGCGCGCCGCGCGCAGGAGATCAGAATTTCTGAAAGATGAAAAAGGCGCCGAGCGCGATGAAGCTGAAGCCCAGCGCGTGGTTCCAGCCCAGCGGCTCCTTCAGATACAGCACCGAAAATCCCGCGAACACCACCAGCGTAATGACCTCCTGCATGGTCTTGAGCTGCGCGGTGGAATAGGCCGCGGACCCGATGCGGTTCGCCGGCACGGCCAGGCAATATTCGAAGAAGGCGATGCCCCAGCTGGCCACGATCGCCAGCAGGATCGGCGAGGATTTGTACTTCAGGTGGCCGTACCACGCGAAGGTCATGAACACGTTGGAGGCGATCAGCATCCCGATCGGCAGGAGCGCGGTGGCGGAAAACGGCATGGCGGTTCCATCTGGACATGAGCGGGCTCGCAAGCCGCGGGCGGGGTGAGAATAGCCGGGGCCCCGGTGGTCCCGAGGTGTTTTTATACCGACAAATTTACATTCCCCCGATCCTTTGCTGGCACTACACTTCAACCGCCGGAATAGGGCGCGAAGGGGGTGTGGCGTAAGGTGGACGGGGTAAAGCTCTGGGGGAAAAGCCCTTTATTCAAGCTGGTGGATGCGGCGCTCTTGGTGATCGGGGACATGTCCGCGACGATCGAGGCGGCCAATCCGGCGGCGGTGCGACTGCTGGGTCCCGAACTCGGCGCTCTGCCCTGCGCGGCGGCGGTTCTCGGCGCCACGGTGCCGGTGGCCCTGAGCGCGGTGATTCAAGCAGCGAAGCGGCGCGAAGACACCCACGCCGTGCTGCGCCTTCCGTGCCGCACCGCGCATGGCGCCCGCACCCTGACCTTCTCCCTCGCCGCCTTGCCGGAGGCGCCGGGCCGCTGGCTCGCCACCATCACCCCCGCCGTGGTGGGGCAGGGCGATTGGCCGGGATCGTTCGCCGAAATTCTGCACGCCCTTCCCCTCGGCGTCGAGCTCTATGACCGGGACCTCAACGCGCTGTTCTACAACAAGGCGTCGGACGATCTGTTTCTGTACCAGGAGCATGCGGTGGTGCATTTCGAGGATTGGTGGATCCTCGGCTTTCCCGACCCCGCGGTACGCGCGCGGGTGGTGGAGGAATGGCACCAGCTCATGGCCGCCGCCGAGCGCGCGCCGGACTCGATCCAGCAAACGGAATGGGTGGTGCGCTGCCGCGACGGCGTGGACCGGGCGGTGCAGTTCCGCTTTCGCTGGGTGGGACAGACCTATGTGCTGGTGGTGTCGGACGTGACCGCCCAGCGCCAGCTCGAACAGGATCTGCGGCGCCTTGCCGGTTCCGATCCGCTGACCGGGCTGCTGAACCGCCGCCGGTTCCTGGAGCAGGCGGAAGCGGTATTTTCCGCGCCCCGGGAGGCGGGCGCCTTGTCGATGCTGATGCTGGACATCGATCATTTCAAATCCATCAACGATGCCCATGGCCATGCCGCCGGAGATGCGGTGATTTCCATTGTCGCCGAACTGTGCCGGCGGGTCCTGCGCGGCGAGGACAGCATCGCGCGCATGGGCGGGGAGGAATTCGCGGTGCTGATGCCGCAAGCGGGGCCGCAGATGGCGCTGGCGCTCGCCGACCGGCTGATCTGCGAAGTGGCGCGCGCGCCGGTGGAGGTGGAGGGGCGGCCGATCGCCGTGCAGCTGAGCATCGGCGGCACGGCGCGTTGCGCCGAGGATGGGAGCGTGTTCGACGTGCTCGCCCGTGCCGATCGCGCCCTCTATGCCGCCAAGCATGGCGGGCGCAACCGCGCGGTCTTCATGTCATAGGCAGCGTGTGACGGGCAGCGTGTGACGGGCCGCGCGTCAAAGGCGCGCGTCCAGGGCGTGCCCGCGCGCATTTGGGCGGGCCGTGCGGCGGCTCATTGGCCGGTGGAGCCGGACCCTCCGGGCGCCGGAATCACCCGCACCGGCCGTCGGCCGGGCTGCTCGGCGGCCGGGGCCAATGGCGCGGCCGAGGTGGGCGGCACGGGGTCGAGCGGGGCGGCTGCGGGGCGCGAGGGCGTCGCTGCGGCCGCCTTGCCCTTGGCGCCGGCGGTTGCCGGATCGCTGGCCGGGCGCGGCTGGGACATTTCCTTCGCCTGTTCCTCGGTCACCAGGATGTCGCCCTTTTGCAGGGTGGAGGCATCCTCCAGGCCCGAGAGCGCCTGCGACCAGGATTGGCCGGGCGCCCGGCAGGAGCAGGACGGCACCAGCTGCTTGCGATACATCAGCGCGGTGGGCAGCGACATATAGGGCTTGCCGGTGATCGAGCTGGCCTGCTGAATGTCTTCGCCGGGATTGCGATAGGTGAACAGCTGGGCTTCGGTCGCCGGGCACAGGCGCCGGCACTGGGCATCGTCGCTGGCGAAGCGCGAGGGGACGGTCGCGTAGGAAATCGGGAAATAGAAGCCGTCGCAGGTGCGCACGCACACGGTGCGATAGGTGGAGGATTTCGGCAGCTCCATCGGCGCGACGTCGAGCCCCGGCCCGCCTTCCTCCGGCTCGCTGTTGACCGGGCCGCCGAACAGGGCCTCGAAGAAATTGCGCTGGCGCGGCGGCTGGCGCGCCGGCTGGCCCGCGCCCATGGCCTGGGCGGCGGCGCGATATTGTTGGCCGCAATTGGCCTGCGCCAGCGCCAGGATCAATTGGCGGCGCTGGCCGTCCTGGTCGCCGCCGCCGCGCTCGATGCTGGCGATGGAGGCGCGCAGGCGCGAAATCTGGTCGTCGATGACATCGCACTGGGGCGGACGCGGCGGCCCCTGGAAGATGAAGAAGCCGCGCGGCGCATCGCAGCTCATCTGCTTGGCCTGGCTGTTCAGCCGGTCCAGATCGCTGCGCATGCGCGCCAGTTGCGCTGCGCGCCCGTTATTGGGATCGTTGCTGCTGCGGTCGAGCGAGGCGAGCGCGCCTTCCAATTGCACGCAACTCGGGCCGCTGCCCTGGCTCGCCCCGCCCTGGGCCTGGGCCTGCTGGCCCCCGCCATAGCCGGGGGGCGGAGCGCCATAGCCGGGCGGCGGCGCGCCATAGCTTTGGCCGGGGGCCTGCGCCAGCGCGGGGCCAGACATGAGGGCCAGACAAAGGCCGAACACGCGAACCGATTTCATTCTCAACCCTGTTCGGACCCACCCAGGCCGATCACCAAGCGCCCTTATAGCGCCATTCGGGGCGGTCAATGGTGACGAAAGTTTGATCGTGGCGGGAAAAGTCGGTCCGGCCTCACGAGCGCCCGCGCATGCGGATGTTGAAGCTGTCGTAGGAATATTCCGCGATCTGCCACCACAGCAGCTGTTCGGAGCGAATGCTCATCAGGCTTTCCAGCGCCTGCTTGAAGCTCGGATTCTGCGCCGCGAGCGTATTGTAAAGCTCGAACGAGGCCTTGTAGCCCGCTTCCATGATGGGTGTGGAGAAGGCCCGCAGTTCCGCCCCCTGCTGCACCAGCCGGCGCAGGGCGGGCGGGTTCACGGCATCATATTTCGCCAGCATCCAATTGTTCGCGGCCTCGCAGGCATTGGCGAGAATCGCCTGGTAATGCTTGGGCAGCTTTTCCCACTGGTCCTTGTTGATGAGCAGGTGGAGCATGGCCCCGCCCTCCCACCAGCCGGGGTAGTAATAATATTTCGCCACCTTCACGAGGCCGAGCTTCTCGTCGTCATAGGGCCCGACAAATTCCGCCGCATCGATCGTGCCGCGCTCCAGCGCCGGATACACGTCGCTCGACGGCAATTGCTGCGGCACCACGCCGAGCTTGGCCAGAACCTGCCCGCCGATGCCGCCGATGCGGAATTTCAGCCCCTTCAGATCCTCTAGCGTATTGATTTCCTTACGGAAGAAGCCGCCCATCTGGGTGCCGGAATTGCCCATGGGAATGCCGAGCGTGTTGTACTTGGCCAGCACGCCGTTGATGATGTCGGCGCCGCCGTTGAAGAACCACCAGGACTGCTGCTGGCGCGCATTGAAGCCGAACGGCACGCCGGTGCCGAAGGCCAATGTCGGGTCCTTTCCGATATAATAATATGTGGCGCTCTGGGCGCATTCCACGGTGCCGTTCTGCACCGCGTCGAGCGCCTGGAGGCCGGGCACGATCTCGCCGGCGGGAAAGGTCTGGATCTGGAACTTGCCGTCGGTGGCCTCGCTCACCATTTTCGAGAGCGTCTGCGCGGTGCCGAAGATGGTATCGAGCGAGCGCGGGAACGAAGAGGTCAGGCGCCACTTCACCTCAGGCTGGCTCTGCGCCAGGGCCGGCATGGCAAGCGTGGTGGCTGCGGTCGCGGCGATCGCGGTGCCGGAAGCGCCGAGGAAGCGGCGGCGTGCGGTATCCATAATGATCTCCTGGGCGTCTTCGTTCTTATGTCTTGGTTTGGGGCGTCTTGATTTTGTCGCGGGAGAGGTGTCACGACGGGGCGGTGGCGTCAATCGCGGCGTCCGTGCGCCGCTTCGCAGCATCGTGAACCCGGGCCCTTCTGTGAAGCGCGCCCTTCTGTGAGGATTGAGCTTATGTTTCGGCCGACCTGGATTGCCGCTTTGCTGGCGCTCGCCATCGCCGCCCCGTCCGCGGCGCGCGCGCAGGAGCCGGACCTGATCTTCAAGAAGTCCACGGTGTGGAAATTCCTCACCCCCGACGACAAGCTCGCGGTCTATGGCGTCGACGATCCGGTGGTGTCGGGCGTCGCCTGCCACTACACGACGCCGGAAAAGGGCGGGATTTCGGGCATGGTCGGGGTGGCGGAGCAGACCTCCGACATTTCGCTCGCCTGCCGGCAGATCGGGCCGATCTCGTTTACCAAGAAGTTCGAGCAGGGCGACGTGGTGTTCCGCGAGAGCCGCTCCTTCTTCTTCAAGAAGATGCAGATCGTGCGGGGCTGCGATGCCAAGCGCAACGTGCTGGTCTATCTGGTCTATTCCGACAAGCTGATCGAGGGCAGCCCGAAGAATTCCACCTCCACCGTGCCGATCATGCCCTGGGGCACCTCCGGCGAGGTGCCGCGCTGCGCCGACTTCCTGAAATAAGCGCGGGCGGCGCGGCGCACGCGAGGTTCAGCGCGTGCAGGTGATGGCGACGACGGCGGGGCAGCTTTGCCCCGTGCACACCGCGCGGGGGGTCTGCTGGGTGCTGGCGATGGGCACGATGCCGCTGGCATCCGCCACCTTGCCGTAGTCGAGCGCGCGGGAATAATCATGGGTGCGGCACCAGGCGGCCGCCACCTGTTCGCCGCAGCGTTCGCCGTTGGCGAGGCACATGTCGACGCCATAGGCGTCGGAATTCTCGATCAGGAAGATTCGCGTCTCGGCCGACGCGGCGCTCGAAGCGAGCATGAAAGCGGCGGCGAGAAGCAAGGCGGGTTTCTGCATGGGCAGGTCGGAGACCTCTGAGGGACCCGAGGGCCTGAGCAACATCAGGCGCGGGGGCCGCAGGAATGACGCGCGAGAAACAGATACGCGAGACCGAAGCGGCATTGGAATAGCCGCGTCGCAGCATTTTGGTCAACCCTATCCCTGGGACATCAAATGGGGCGGCGGCGCCACAAAGCGGGCAGCGGCACGCGAAATCGGCTTGACGCTTGCGTGATCGCCTCCCATTGTCCCGCGCCATGAACGGCCAGATTTCAGCGCGTCCGCGCGCCCACCTGTCGATTATCTGCGGTTAGCCCGAACAGCTGGCCGCGGCCGTCCTATGCTGCACCCCTCTTGAGGAGTTTGGACGCCCCGGCCGGCACCGGAGCGGCGCTTGCGCGTCCTACAAGGTCCAAAGGGGAGCACACGATCCATGGAGCTGCGGCTCTACAACACCCTGACCCGGTCGAAAGACCCGTTCCGGCCCATCGATCCCGCCAATGTGCGGATGTATGTCTGCGGCCCCACGGTCTATGACCACGCCCATATCGGCAATGCGCGGCCGGTGATCGTGTTCGACGTGCTGTTCCGCCTGCTGCAACGCACCTACGGGGCGGAGCAGGTGACCTATGTGCGCAACATCACGGACGTGGACGACAAGATCAATGCGCGCGCCGCCGATCGCGGCATCTCCATCCGCGACCTGACGGAGGAGACCTACGACTGGTTCCGCAAGGACACGGCGGAGCTGGGCTGCCTGCGCCCCACGGTCGAGCCGCGCGCCACCGAGCATATCGCCGAGATGAAGATCCTCATCGAGCGGCTGGTCGCCTCCGGTCACGCTTATGTGGCGGAGGATCACGTTCTGTTCAACGTGCCGGCCATGCCGGACTATGGGCGCCTGTCGCGGCGCCCGCTGGACGAGATGATCGCCGGCGCCCGCGTCGATGTGGCGCCCTATAAGCGCGACGCCATGGATTTCGTGCTGTGGAAGCCGAGCGCCGAGGGCGTGCCCGGCTGGCCTTCGCCCTGCGGCATCACCGTGCCGGGGCGGCCGGGCTGGCATATCGAGTGCTCGGCCATGTCCTGGAAGCATCTCGGCGAAACCTTCGACATCCACGGCGGCGGCATCGACCTCGTATTTCCCCACCATGAGAACGAGATCGCCCAGACGCGCTGCGCCTTCGACAGCGGCGTGATGGCGCAGGTGTGGATGCACAACGGCTTCCTGATGCTGGAAGGCGAGAAAATGTCCAAGTCGCTGGGCAATTTCGTCACCATCCGCGAATTGCTGAACGACTGGCCGGGCGAAGTGCTGCGCCTCGCCATGCTCTCCACCCATTATCGCCAGCCCATCAACTGGACCCGCCAGGGCATCGGCTTTGCCGCCAAGACGCTGGACAAATGGTATCGCATCATTGGCGACGAGCCGGCGGAGCGCGCGGGCGCGGGCGAAAATCCGTTCGAGGCGGAGATCGCCGAGCGGCTGGGGGACGATCTGAATTCCCCGTCCGCCATCAGCCACCTGCACCACCTGGCCTCGGTCGCGGAGGACGTGGACACCTCCTCGGCCTTGAAGCGGCGGTTCAAGGCGGCGGCCAATCTCATGGGCTTGTTGCAGGACACCGAGAGCGAATGGCGCGCCCGCCAGGCTGAGGACGCGGCGGTGGACGCGGTGATGGTCGAGGAGCTGATCGCCGCCCGCAATGCCGCCCGCAAGAGCCGCGATTTTGCGGCGGCGGATCATATCCGCGAGCAATTGGCGGCCAAGGGCGTGGTGCTGATGGACAATAAGGACGGAACCACCTCGTGGGAGGTTGCACGCTGATGGCCAAGACCCCGCAATCTCCGTCCGAGGAGGGCTTGCCGCGTCCGGCGCTACGGCCGCTCCTCCCCGCCGACACCGAGGTGCTCGCCGCGCTCTTTCGCGCCTCCATCGAGGACTTGACCGGCGAGGATTACGACACCGACCAGCAGGAAGCCTGGATCGGCGCGGCCGACGACGAAGCCGCCTTCGGCGCCCGCCTCGCGGCGGAATTGACCCTGGTGGCCACCATAAGCGGCACGCCGGTGGGCTTCATCGCGCTCAAGGACGATGAACTGATCGACATGCTCTATGTGCATCCCGGCGTTGCGGGGCAGGGCGTCGGCACGCTCTTGTGCGAGGCGGCGGAAACCATCGCCAAGGCGCGCGGCAAGGACACCCTGACGGTGGACGCCAGCGACACGGCGCAGCGCTTCTTCGCCCGGCGCGGCTATGTGCCCCAGCGGCGCAATACGGTGACGCTCGGCAATGCCTGGCTCGGCAATACCACCATGCAGAAGACCTTGCCGGAGCTGAAGGCGGCGTCATGACCGACGCCGTCTTGACGGGCGCCCCGCAGCGTGCGCGCGACCCCGCGCGGGACCCCGCACGCGAGCGTCTCTATCTCTACGACACCACCTTGCGCGACGGGGCGCAGACCCAGGGCGTCGATTTCACCCTCGCCGACAAGCTCACCGTGCTCGGCCTGCTGGATCGCCTCGGCATCGATTATGCGGAAGCCGGCTATCCCGGCGCCAATCCCACCGACACCGCCTTGTTCGCGCAAACGCGGCCGGCGCGGGCGAAGGTCGCCGCCTTCGGCATGACCAAAAGGCCGGGCCGCTCGGTGTCCAACGATCCCGGCCTCGCCGCGCTGATCGCGGCGCACGCGGATGCGGTGTGCCTGGTGGCAAAAGCTTCCGCCTTCCAGGTGCGCGTGGCGCTGGAGACCAGCGAAGCGGAGAATCTCGCCGCGATCCGCGAGAGCGTCGCGGCGGTGGTGGCCGCCGGGCGCGAGGCGCTGGTGGATTGCGAGCACTTTTTCGACGGCTACAAGGAAAAGCCGGACTTCGCCCTGGCCTGCGCCCGCGCGGCTTATGAAGCCGGCGCGCGCTGGGTGGTGCTGTGCGACACCAACGGCGGCACCCTGCCGCATGAGGTCTCGCAGATCGTGCAGGCCCTCACGGCCGTGGTGCCGGGCGATCATGTGGGCATCCATGCGCATAACGACACCGAGCAGGCGGTCGCCAATTCGCTGGCGGCGGTCTTGGCTGGCGCGCGGCAGATCCAGGGCACGCTGAACGGGCTCGGCGAGCGCTGCGGCAATGCCAATCTGTGCTCGCTCATTCCCACGCTGGCGCTGAAGGCGCCGTTCGCCGAACGGTTCGATCTCGGCCCGGCGGCGGGCGCGCTGGCGGAGCTCGCCCCGGTCTCGCGCCATCTCGACGAAATGCTGAACCGCGCGCCGAACCGCCACGCGCCCTATGTGGGCGAGAGCGCCTTCGCCACCAAGGCCGGCATCCACGCGTCCGCGCTGATGAAGGACCCTGCCACCTACGAGCACGTGCCGCCGGAAAAGGTCGGCAACCGGCGCAAGGTGCTGGTGTCCGACCAAGCGGGACGATCGAACGTGCTGGCGGAGCTGGAACGCCTCGGCGTCGACGTGGATAAGCAGGACCCGCGCCTCGCCCGCCTGCTGGACGAGGTGAAGCAGCGCGAGCATCTCGGCTATGCCTATGAGGCGGCGGACGCCTCCTTCGCCCTGCTGGCGCGGCGCATGCTGGGCGCGGTGCCGGACTTCTTCTGCGTCGAGCGGTTTTCCGTGCAGGTGGAGCGGCGCTACAACGCGCGCGGCGAACTCTCAACCGTCGCCGAGGCGATCGTGAAGGTGAAGGTGGATGACGAGACCCTGATCTCCGCCGCCGAGGGCAATGGCCCGGTGAATGCGCTCGACCTCGCCTTGCGCAAGGATCTCGGCAAATACCAGCCCTATATTTCCGGCCTGCGCCTCACCGACTATCGGGTGCGCATCCTCGACGGCGGCACAAGCGCGGTGACGCGGGTGCTGATCGAGAGCGCGGACGAGACCGGCGCGCGCTGGACCACGGTCGGCGTCTCGCCCAACATCATCGACGCCTCGTTCGAAGCGCTGCTGGATTCCATCACCTGGAAACTGCTCCAGGCCGGCGCCCCGGCCGCGCGCGGCTGAGGCCCGCCCGGCGCGGGACTTAAAGCGCTCACATGCGCTCGATGGCGGCGCTCGCGGCGGCGTGGATATCGGCTTCCTTCACCCCGGCGGCGGCGGCCTGGAGCATGGGCAGGATCTGCCCGGCATCCTCCGCCACCAGCACGTTCACCGGCGCCGCTCCCCGAATGAAGGCGTTGGCCCGCATATGGTCCAGCAGCGACAGGAACGGGTCCCAGAAGCCGGCGATGTTCGCCACTAGGATCGGCTTGCGATGCTGGCCGAGTTGGGCCCAGGTGAGCTGCTCCACCAGTTCCTCCAGCGTGCCGACCCCACCCGGCAAGGCGACGAAGGCGTCCGCGCGCTCGAACATCAGCTTCTTGCGCTCGTGCATGTCGGTGGTGACGACGAGTTCGCCGCCATGGTCGAACGCGCGTTCGCGGGAGATCAGGAATTGCGGGATGATGCCCGTCACCTCCCCGCCATTGCGCGCCACGGCGGTCGCGACTTCCCCCATCAGCCCCACCCCGCCGCCGCCATAGACGAGGCGCACCCCGTTGCGGGCGAGGATTTCGCCGAACCGGCGCGCCTCCTCCACGAAGATCGGGTCCGAGCCCGGAGAGGAACCGCAATAGACGCACACGCTTTCGATACGTGCCATGGGGCCTGCTTTGATATGTCTGTTCACTGTGTCTCACATGGCCGACGTTACCCGCCGGCTCCTTCAAATTGATGATGCGCCGCGACGAAATCGTGACGCGGGAGAAAACAACGTCTCCGCCTTGTTTTGGTTCGGATCATCGTTTATCGCCGATAGCCGATGACTGATGCTTTCCCTTCCTCGGCCGAAACGGAGCGTCTGGCGGCGCATTTGCGGGCGCTGGCGCATCCCGCGCGCCTCAAGGTGCTTGAAACCCTCGCGCGGCACGAGACCTGCGTGTGCGGGGAAATCGTCGCCGGCCTGCCCCTGGCGCAATCGACCGTCTCGCAACACATAAAGGTTCTCGCGGAAGCGGGCCTGATCCGCGTCACGGTCGATGGCCCGCGCTCCTGCTATTGCATCGACCACGCGGCGCTGAGCGCTTTGCGCGGCCGCCTCGATGGCCTGTTCGCCGCGCTCGCTTCGGCGGGCGATGCCGCGCACACGGCAGCGCTTCAAGATTAAGTAGGTTTTGATGTCCGATTCTTCAACGTCCCGCGCCGCGCGGGAACATGCCCGCGGCGCCTTCAAGGCGGTCGCGGCGGCCGGCGGCGCCCTGACGAAGACCGTCGCGGCCCTGTGGCCCTATCTGTGGCCACAGGATCGTGCCGATCTCAAGGCGCGGGTGGTGGCGACCAGCGCGCTGATCGTGCTCGCCAAGCTCGCCACCATGGCGGTGCCGTTCTTCTTCAAATGGGCGACCGACGCGCTCACCTCGCGGCCGGACGGGCAGGGCGACATCGACATCGCCTGGTTTCTCGCCGCCCCGGTACTGCTGACGCTGGCCTATGGCGGCGCGCGTTTGGTGATGGCCGGCATCACCCAATTGCGCGACGGCATCTTCGCCAAGGTGGCGCTGCATGCGGTGCGCAAGCTCGCGCTCCAGACTTTCGAGCACATGCATGCGCTGTCCCTGCGCTTCCATCTGGAGCGCAAGACCGGCGGGCTCACCCGCGTGCTGGAGCGGGCGCGCGAGGGCATCGAGACCATCGTGCGCATGCTGGTGCTCCAGCTTGCGCCGACGGTGCTGGAAATGGTGCTGGTGCTGGTCGTCCTCGCCTTCGCCTTCGACTGGCGCTATGTGGCGGTGGTGGCCGTGACGGTAGCCCTTTACACCTGGTTCACCTATGCCGCGAGCGAATGGCGCATTCAAATCCGCCGCGACATGAACGAGAGCGACACCGAGGCCAACACCAAGGCGGTGGACAGTCTGCTCAATTACGAGACCGTGAAGTATTTCGGCGCCGAGCGCTGGGAAACCCAGCGCTACGACCGCTCGGTCGCGCGCTATGAGAACGCCACGGTGAAGACCTTCACCTCGCTGGCGTGGCTGAACGCGGGGCAGGCGGCGATCTTCACGCTGGGGCTTACCTCCACCATGGTGCTGGCGGCGTTCGACGTGCGTTCCGGCCGTCAGACCCTCGGCGGCTTCGTGATGGTCAATGCCATGATGATCCAGCTTTACCAGCCGCTGAATTTCCTCGGCATGATCTATCGCGAGATCAAGCAGGCCATTGTCGATATCGAGGCCATGTTCTCCGTGCTCTCGCGCGATCCCGAGATCGAGGACAAGCCGGGCGCCGGTGCGCTCCAAGTGAATGGCGGCACGGTGCGCTTCGAGAATGTGCGCTTCTCCTACGAGGCCGACCGCGAAATCCTGAAGGGCATTTCCTTCGAGGTGCCGGCGGGGCGCACGGTGGCCATCGTCGGGCCGTCGGGCGCCGGCAAGAGCACCATTTCGCGCCTCATGTTCCGCTTCTACGATGTGAAGAGCGGGCGCATCACCATCGACGGGCAGGACATTCGCGAGGTGACGCAGGAGAGCCTGCGGTCCGCCATCGGCATGGTGCCGCAGGATACCGTGCTGTTCAACGATACCATCGCCTACAACATCCGCTACGGCCGGCAGGATGCCTCCGAGGCCGAGGTGGAGGAGGCGGCGAAGCTCGCGCAGATCGACCCCTTCATCCGCGCCATGCCCAAGGGCTACAAGACCGAGGTGGGCGAGCGCGGACTGAAGCTTTCCGGCGGCGAGAAGCAGCGCGTCGCCATCGCCCGCACCATCCTGAAGGCCCCGCCCATCCTGCTGCTGGACGAAGCGACCTCGGCGCTGGACAGCCACACCGAGAAGGAAATCCAGAACGCGCTGGAGCGGGTGTCGGAAGGGCGCACCACGCTGGTGATCGCCCATCGCCTGTCCACGGTGATCGGCGCCGATGAAATCCTGGTGCTCTCGCAAGGCACTGTGGCCGAGCGCGGCAGCCATGCCGAGCTCTTGGCCAAGGGCGGGCTTTACGCCGCGCTCTGGCGGCGCCAGCGCGAGGCGGACGACGCCCGCGAAAAACTCGCCGCCGCCCAGGAAAGCGACGTGCCGGTCCTCGACACGGATGCCGTGCCGGCGGTGCGGCTGGTGGATCATCACGAGAACGAGGCCAGCTCCGCGGCGTGACGCGGGCGGGGCCGGGCGCGGGTTCTGCGGCCGCGCCCCCTCACCCCAACCCTCTCCCCGGCGGGGAGAGGGGGCTTCTTGCATCGGCGGGCGCCGCCCCGGCCGGCCCTTCACCTCTCCCCGACGGGGAGAGGTCGCCCGCGGAGCGGGCGGGTGAGGGGGCTGAGCTTGCTCGACGAGACCAGCCGCGCCGGCCGCGCCCCTCACCCCAACCCTCTCCCCGGCGGGGAGAGGGGGGCTTTTCGGAACTCCGGGCGTCTCACCGACGGGACCTTCACCTCCCCCACGGGAGGCAAAAAGATTTTTTGCCGCCTTAGCTCCCAAGACTGCCACTCTGGCAAGTTGGGAATTTTCCTCATTAGTAAAAAATCTTCCCGCACTCAAATCGTTTTTTTCCACA
>NCEH01000201.1 GCA_002304505.1 Rhizobiales bacterium 32-66-11
GCCATGTCGTACGACACGGTGACCGGGGTGCCGGCCTTGTTGGTGTCGTCGTAAGGCGTGAACTTGAACTCGAGCTTGGTGAAGCTGATCGAGATCGACTCGGTCGGGCGGTCACCGCCGGAAGAGACCGAATAGGACGAGATCAGCGCATTGGTCAGCGTGTAGGTGCAATAGGTCACGCCGGGGCTGCCGGTGGTGGTCAGGTCGATCTTCACGGTCTTGCCGGTGTTGCCGGTGCAGGCTTCCGTGAACAGCTTGGGCGAGGAGGAGTCGAACATCTTGACGATCGACACTTCGCTCACCGACGGCTCGGAAGCTTCACGATTGTTGGTGGAGCCCGAAACGGTGGCGATGCCGCGGCCGACGCCCCAGGAGAGCGACAGCACGTCGATCCACTTGGTGTGGTCCTGCTGCGTGGCTTCACCCGGAATGCCGTCGTAATTTACGTAGATAGCCATGTCTTTCTCCTCAATTCCCCACTTGGGACATAGAACTCATCGCGGCGGCCGGTGGACCGGCTTCACCACCCCTGCCACTTATCTCGTCCTGACGGCCGCGATCTCCGGCCTGTGTGCGGCCTGGTTGATCTCGACAATAAGCTCCCGCAACGACTTCAGGACATCATCCCAGCTGTCGACGCCTGTGAAAAGATTGAACAAATTGATCTGCTCCGTGGCGCCACGGGCAAATAAATAGACCATCAATTTCTCAGACTCACTCGCACTGCCCAAGAAGTCTTCGTACCAGCGCAGACGGGCATTATTCACATCCCAGCTTACCGCTCCCCGAGCGCCGATCGTCGCTCCCGTCTTCAGCAATTTTTCCTTGTCGGAAACCGTCTTCGTAAAAGTCTTGTAGACCGTGACCAAGCCTTGATCCTGAAGGGCCTTGATGGCCTGGAACGGAATCTTGAACTTGCCGCCCTTGTCGCCGGAAAGACCCGCCTTCCACACCGAATTCACGATGATGTTGCAAGCGCCAAACACAATAATGACTTTCGAGAAGTCATTGGAGTGCTGGAACATCGCCTGGGTCATGCCCTTGATCATGGACTGCTTGATGGTCTCGACATAGCCATCCGCCTGGGTCTGGACCATTCCCATGACTTCAGCGATCTTGTGCTCGTCGCGCACCAGATCCGAATTGTTCGACAAGATGCTGGCGGCGCCGCTCTTCAACATCTTGCGGTCCAGCACAAAACTGGAAACCTCACTGTCCTGCGTCCCCCGAAGCGCCGTGAGGGTATTGGCTTTGACATTCACAACGCCGCTGTCCCAGACCGACGGCTCAAGGATGTCCTTGGTCCCCGAGGCCTCGAAGGCATAGAGGAAGGGATTGCCCGCCCGGCGCGCCTTGATCGACACGTTCAGGAAATAAGAAATAATGATGAGCGCCAGATGCGTCGCGTCGGGAAAGTCAACCTGACTATAGCGCGGCGTTTTTCCGCCCTGCTGCCCGAGAAGGGTGTAATACTTTGTCAATTCGGGGCCGAAGGAGTCGACGATACCCGCTTGCACAACCTCGGACAGAGCGGCTATTGCAAGCTGCAGTGCTTCCGATGTTTTATTGATATATTCTGTTACCGTCGCAGATGGTTTCGACAGAACTTTAGCCAGCTCGTTTCCGCTTTTGATGTCGCGGTCTGCGCGCAGCTTGAATTTGAAATCATCAATGACTTTATTTTGCGAAACCTGATCTTGGGTGAGCGGATTCATCATGCGATCGAAGCTGCTGTGCCAGTTTGTTCGAAACTGCACTTCCTTCGGATCCGTCGACGTCGACTCCAATCGATCCAGCAATTCTTTCTGTTTCTTGTCGGCCCGGTCACGCAATGCCGCGACGATCAGTGTGCCGGGAGTAGCCTTGCTCATATCCAAGCCGGCGATATTGGAGGGCAATGCGCCGACCACGTTGGAGGGGATGTTCGACACCCCCAGCTTCGCGGCGCCCTGCATGTTCGTGCCGGCCTTGATGGTGCTGTTGTAGCCCGGCTGGCCAGATTGCAGATTGAACATGTCGGCGCTGGCCATCTGCGCCTGTGCCATCGTTGCGCCCGCAGCGAGGCCGCCGCTGACGCCCTTCAGACAGAAGCCCGCCAGGATCGGGCCGGCGTAGGGAATCATCGAGAGCGTGATCGCGAGCGTGCCATCGATCACTTTGGCCCAAACGTCGGATTGCGGCGTATCGGGCAATGCCTTCTGGGCCGCCGCGACGCCGTTGGAAATCTTGATGGGATCAATGCGCTTGATGATGTCCAGCGTGCCCGATGTCCCCGCCGAGCCGGATCCCTGGTAGCTGCGCCCAATCTTGCCCGTCACCGCCGTCACGGCGCGCTCGATCGGAATGATGCCCGCCTTCAGAAACGGGTCCGTCGTCGCCATCATCAGGTTCAGGGCCACCGCCGTCTTGATGGTGGCGTCCTTCTCCATCTTGCTCGTCAGCGGACCGAGGGACTGCATCAGCTTCACTGAAGGCTGCATCGCCCTGCGGATGACGACCCTCTTCGAATTTTGATCGGCGATCTCGGCGATGAGCTCATCGAGCGCCTTAAGGGACATAGCCATAATAATGCCTCACCATCGCCGGCCACAGACCCGCTCGGCGTGCAACGCCGAACTCAGAAGGAGCCGGCGCGCGAGGCGCCGGCCGGAGACAAACGGATCAGGAGGTCTTGGTGGTGGCCATGTCGTACGACACGGTGACCGGGGTGCCGGCCTTGTTGGTGTCGTCGTAAGGCGTGAACTTGAACTCGAGCTTGGTGAAGCTGATCGAGATCGAC
>NCEH01000097.1 GCA_002304505.1 Rhizobiales bacterium 32-66-11
CCAGCACCAGTTCTGGGACCTGAACGTGAGCGAGCACGCCTTCGAGGTGGGCCTCTCGTTCGGCGGCATTCCCGAGCGGCTGCTGGTGCCGTTCTCGGCCCTCAAGGGCTTCTTCGACCCCTCGGTGAGCTTCGGCCTCCAGTTCGAGCTGGCGGGCGGCGAGGAGATCGAAGGCGCCGGTGAAAATACGCCTGCGGAAGCCCCGACCCGCTTGCCCGGCGCCGGCGCTTCGGTGCGTCCGCTGCGCGGCGCGGGATCCGAACCCGCGCTCGCCACCGCCAAGAGCGGCGGCGAGGGCGAGCACGGCGACGGCGTCCTGGCGATGAAGTCCATCGCTCCCGACATCGCCAGCGCCACCAGCAAGGTCTCCGCGCAGGATACCTCTCCGGATGTGGCCAAGGGCGGCGCCGAGGAGGCCGGCAAGAGCGGCAAGACCGGCAAGGACGCCACGAAGGAAGCCGCCAAGGACGACCGCCCGTCCGGCGGCGCCGAAGTGGTCCGGCTCGACGTGTTCCGCAAGAAGTGAGGCGGTAAGAGGTGAGCCGGCAAGAGGTGAGCGGGTGCGCTCCGCGCCGCGCGCGGCTTCTTCCGGTTCCCATTCTGGTACGCGCGCGGGTCCGCTCATGAGCATGGTTGATGTCGCCGTGATCGGCGCAGGCGCGGCCGGTCTTGCGGCGGCGCGCGCGCTGGAGGGCAGCGCCCTTTCCGTCACGATT
Organism: Rhizobiales bacterium 32-66-11; assembly: GCA_002304505.1. GTDB lineage: Bacteria > Pseudomonadota > Alphaproteobacteria > Rhizobiales > Xanthobacteraceae > NCEH01. The sequence goes on from NCEH01000097.1 coordinate 717, forward strand.
CTCGAAGCCGCCGGCCGGATCGGCGGGCGCGCCTTTACCGATACCGCCAGCTTCGCGCAGCCGTGGGATCTCGGCTGCCACTGGATGCATTCGGCGCTGGACAATCCCTTTGTCGCGATCGCCGACCGGCTCGGCTTTTCCTATCGCCGCTCCACCCAGCATTATATCCGCAAGCTGCATCTCGGCACGCGCTGGGCCGACGAGAGCGAGCGCGACGCGGCGGCCCACGCCGTGGAAGCCGCCTTCGACGCCATCCTTGCGGCGGGAACGGCCGGGCGCGATATCGCCGCATCCGACGTGATCCCCGATGCCGGCCCATGGAACCGCCTGGTGCGCCATTGGATCGCGCTGATGACGGCGGCCACCCCGCAGGATGTTTCCACGCTCGATTTCGCCCGATATCACGACGGCGGTGAAAACTGGCCGGTGGTGGAGGGCTATGGCGCGCTGGTGGCGGCGCAGGCCTCCGGACTGAAGGTGACGCTGAACTGCCCGGTCCACACCGTGGATTGGTCCGGCGCGGGCGTGCGGCTCGCCACCGCGAAGGGCGATGTGACGGCGCGGGCCGTGATCATCGCGGTTTCCACCGATGTGATGGCGAAGGGGCATCTGCGTTTCGCGCCCGCCTTGCCGCCGGAGCTCGCCGAAGCCGTGGCGGCGCTGCCGCTCGGGGTTTCGGAAAAGGTCGCGTTCGGTTTCGACCGGGACGTGTTCGGCTTTTCCGAGCGCACCGGCATCAACACCATCGATCTGACGCGACCCGACCGGGCGCCGGTGAATTTCCAGATCATCCCCGGCGCGCGGCCGCTCGCCATCGCCCATCTCGGCGGTGCGAGCGGGCGGGCGCTGGTGGAGGCCGGGCCGCAGGCCATGGCCGATTTCGCCCTGGCGGGACTGTCCGACGTGTTCGGCGCCGACATCCGCGCGCGCGTCACCGCCTGGCGCAGCACTTCCTGGGCGCGCGATCCGCATATCGGCGGCGGCTATTCCTGCGCGCTGCCGGGCAAGGCGCATATGCGCGGGCGCTTGTTCGCGCCTTTGGCGGAGCGCATCCTGTTTGCCGGCGAGGCGGTGTCGGAGCATGCCTTCTCCACCTGCCACGGCGCCCACCTCTCGGGACAGGCGGCGGCGCGGTCAGTGATCTCCCTGCTGAAAGGCGGCGCCTGATGCTTCCCCTCGCGCACATCGTGGCCGTGGCCGAGAACGGGGTGATCGGCAGAAACCAATCCCTGCCCTGGCATTTGTCGTCCGATCTCAAGCGCTTCCGCGCCCTCACCTGGGGACGGCCGCTGCTGATGGGGCGGAACACCTTTCTCTCCATCGGGCGGCCGCTGCCCGGGCGGATTTCGATCGTGCTGACCGGCGATCCGGCGTTCACCGCGGAAGGCGGCGTACGGGTCGGCCGCGACCTCGGGGAAGCTCTGACCCTGGCGGAAGCAGCGGCGCAGGAGCTCGGCGCCGAGGACATCATGGCGATCGGCGGTCGGCGCGTGTTCGCCGAGACCTTGCCGCTGGCGAGCACCATCCATCTCACCCGCGTGCACGCGTCCCCGGCGGGCGACGTCGTGCTGCCGCCCTATGATCCGGCGGACTGGCGCGAGGTGGAGCGCGACGGCCCGATGCAGGGGCCGAAGGATGATTTCCCCTTCTCCTACATCACGCTGACGCGGGCCTGATCTGGTCCTTGCGTGCGGGCGTCACTCGCCGGGCACCAGGGCCGGCGGGCGCGTGAGATTGCCGAAGCCCGGCGTCGGCGCGGCGAAGCTCCCGCCCTCGGGCGGCAGGGAGGGACGCACCGGGCGCGCGCGGCCCGAAGGTCCGATCTCGATGGGCGGCGCCAGCGGCGGAGCGGCCGTGCGGGCGCGCTCGCTGGCCTGCCGCGGCGGGCTCGTGCGCGCCGGCGTGTGCGTCCGCGCATCTTCGCCATTCGCGGGCTCGGATGTTTCGCGCGCGGCGGCGGGCGAGGATGGCGCGGGAGCCGATTGGGCGGGAGCCGGTTGCGCCGGCGCGGAAGACCCCGGCGGCGGAACAACGGGCGCGGGGGTGGCCGAGACGGGCGCCGAAGCAGGCGCGGAGATGGGCGTCGGCGGTGGCGGAGCCGGCGTCGATGCAGGCTGTGTCGATGCCGGCAGCGTCGTGCCGCTGCCGGCCGAGGGGGCGGGCACGAGGCCCTGGCGTTCTTCCAGCCGGCGGGTTTCCCGCTCGATGGCGCGCATGGAGATGGCGGCGACCAGCGCCGGCGCGCTCACCCGCCGCTCGGGGGCGGCGATGGGTCCGCGCCAGGAAATCGTGCCGCCGGGCACGGCCCCGCCCGCCTCGGCGGATTCGAGATCCAGCGTGCCGTCGAGATACAGGCGCGGCAGGTCCAGCGTGCCGGAGAAGGTGGCGCGCGCGCCGTCGGCCTGGGCGCGGGCGGTGGAAAGGCGCACCACGCCATTCACAAGGCTCACCGTACTGTCCAGGGCGGCGAGCTTCAGCGGGCCGCGGGCGAGGGCGCGGTCGAACATCTGCACCACCCGCCGCTCGTCGGGCGGAGCCCCGGCGGCGGTATCGGCCAGCACGCTTTCGATGGCATGGGGATCGGTGGCGGGAAGGTCCAGGGCCTGGAGGCCGAGCGTGCCCTGTCCCGACAGGCTCTGCACCAGCGCCAGCGGCGAGCGGCCGACGCCGCCCATGTCGACGGACAAGGAGAGCCGCCCGGCCGGCGGCGCGCGCGGCGCCACCGGCTGAACCAGGGCCGCCAGATCCACCCCGTCCAGGCCGAGATGACCTTCGGCCGCCACCATTTCCGGGCGGCGGCGCAAGGTGAGCGCGCCATTGAGCGTGCCGCCGCCGATGCCGCCGGACAGATCGCGCAGTTCCAGCGTCGCGTCGCGTGCCTGCACGCGCCCCTTGGCCTCCTGCAGGCCATAGGTGCCGTTGAGATCGAGCCGGCGGGTGGTGAAATCCAGCGTCAGCGCCACAGGAGAAGAAGGCGCGGGGGCGAAGCGCGCGGCGGACCAGGGGCCGTTGCCCACCTCCGGGCCGATGCTGCGCGCGCCCCACAGGCCGATCAGGCGCGGCAGCGAGAGCGCGTCGAGATCGAGCCGGCCGGTGATGCGGGGTACCTCCCCGCCCTCGATCGCAAGGGCGCCGGACAGCGGCGCGCCGCCGAGCAGGCCCTTCAGATCCTCCAACTGCCAGGCGCCGCCGGCGCGCGACACGGTGAAGCCCAGCGCGGCCGGCACGGGGCCGCCCTCGGCCGCGGGCGCGGCGGCGAGGAACAGCTTGCCCACATCCGCGCCGTCGAGGCGCATGGCGAGGCGCGGCTGAAGCGTTCCGCCCGCCGCGACCTTCACCGGCCCCTTGGCACTCGCCACCGTATCGGCCAAGGCGAGGCGGCCGTCGAGCTCGGCGCCGTCCGTGCCGGATGGCACGAGGGTGAGGTTCAATTGTCCCGCGCCGAGGCCGGGGCGCAGGCCCGACAGCCCGGCCGCTTCGAGCGCGCGGGCGCCATCGCTCGCGGACAGCGTGAGATCGACGCGCGGCACGCCGCCGGCCGCGCCGGGCGCGAAGGCGGCATGGCCGGAGAGCAGGCCGAGGGTGCCGTCCAGGCGCATCGCGCCCGTCCCGCCATCGCCCCAGGTCGCGGAGCCGGCGAGATGAACCGGGGCCGCGACCGGCAGCAGGCGGGTCATGATCTCGCCCGCCCGCTCGCCCGAAACCAGCCGCGCCAGCGGCACGAGGCCGTCCGCCTTGGTGCCGGCCACCGAAAACTCCAGCCGCCCCTGGAGTGGCGCCGCGAGCCGGGTCAGGCTGCCCTTGCCCTCCAGATGCAGGCCCGCGAGATCGTCCAGCGTCAGGCGCGAGAGGGTCCAGGTGCCGCCGGCCCCCTCCGCCGCGAGCGACAGGGCGCCGAGCGGAAGGCCGCCGGTCTTCAGATGCCGGCCCTCCAGCGCGATGCCGCCATCCACCGCCCCGCCGGCGAGCGCGAGCCCGTGGCGCAGCGCCTCCAGCAGCGGATCGAGATCGAGCCCGTCAACCGCCAGCGCAAGATCGAGGCGCGCGCGATCGCCGTCGGTGAATTGTCCCGATCCGGAAACCGTGGCGGCGCCGAAGCTGGCATCGAGATTCTGTACGCCATAGCGCCCCGCGCCCGCGGTGATGCGCCCCACGAGCTTCACCGGGCCGGAGATAGCCGCCGCGACATCGCCCGTGCCGCGCGGCGCGACCCAGCGCAGGAATGTGCCCGGATCGTCGCTGGAAAAGGCAAGATCGCCCGTGAAGCCGGCCCCGCCCGCACCGCCCGGCGCGCCGGAAAGACGCAGCGCCGACTGGCCGGGAAGCTTGGCTTCGGCGGCATCAATGCGCCAGCCGCCATCGGCCCCGGACAGATCGAGCCGCGCATCCCGCAGCACCGTGCCGGCATAGGTGAGCTGCTCCACCGCCACGCCGATGCGCGCGGGCACCTCGGGCGCAGGCAGGGCATCGAAGGCCGCCATCAATGCGGCAAGGGATTCCGCCGCGCTCTGGGGGGCCGCGCCGGCAGGCGCGCGCAGCACGTCGGCATCAAGGGCGCGGGCGTTCAGCACCACCTCCAGGCCGGGCGTGCGGCCGAGGGCAAGGCGCGCCGAGCCGGCGAGCTGCACCGGGCGCGCGGTCTCGGCGAGCGACAGATCCAGCGTTTCCACCACCACCGCCTGCGGGCTGGCGCGAAGCGCGCCGGACAGGCGCCAGGACTGGTGCCAAGGCTCCTGTCCCGAGCCCGCCGGTGCCGAGCCCGGCTGTGCGCCGGCAGTCGCGGACGAAGCGCCGCCCGCCGCGCCGTCCGGGCGTCGGGCCAGGCTGCCGCGCCCCTCGAAGCGCGGCGCCCCGCCCTCCAGGCGCAAGGTGCCGTCAAGATCGAGGGTCAGCGGCCGCGCGCGCTCCTCGGCGATCAGGCGCATCCGGCTGCCATCGGCGCCGAACGCACCGAGGCTGAGCCGCGTGCCGTAGCGCCGGCCGCCCAGCGCGACCTCGCCTTCCAGACGGAACGGGCCGGTCAGCGTGCGCGCCTCGCCCTTCAGATCGAGGCCGGTGAACGCCAGGGTGCTGTCGGCGCCGCGATCGAGCACATCCAGCGTGCCGCCTTCGATCGCGAGGCTGGAAATGGAGAGGCCGCCCGGCGCGGCGGCGCCGGTGGGCAATGCCACCCGGCCGGCGCTATCCAGCACCAGGCGCATGCGCGGACGCACCAGGGTGAGGGATTTCGCCTCGAGGCCGCCGCGCACCAGCGCGCCAAGGGAGAGATCGGCCCGCACTTCCTCGGCCACCGCGCCGGTGGAGATGGCGTCCGCGCCGATGGAAACGTTGCGCAGGATGATGCGCGGGGTCGGCAGGATATCGGCGTAGATATTGCCGCGGATCACCACCGGCACGCCGAGCGTGCGGCTCGCCTGGCTTTCGAACGCGCCGCGCCACGCCGTCCAATCCACCACGAACGGCGCCGCGAAGGCCGCCACGATGGCAAGGATCACCGCCGAGGCAATCGTGATCAGGACGCCCTGCACCAGCCGATCCTCGCTTCATGGGGCGCGCCGCAGCGGGCGCGTTGGGGAAGCCTAGAGCGCGATCCGCCCATAGGGAACCACTTGGTAGTTCCCTGTGGGCGGTGAATCGCCCTCTAATCTCACAAGAGAGAACGCGTGATCCGTTCGGCTTGCGGTGCAAGCTGAACGGCGCGTGCTCTAGAGCGCGATCCGATCAGATTGAATCAATCTGATCGGTGAATCGCCCTCTAATCTCACAAGAGAGAACGCGTGATCCGTTCGGCTTGCGGTGCAAGCTGAACGGCGCGTGCTCTCGCGCGGCATGGTAACGTTGGGATGGTGGCGATCCAATGGACGCGGCGGCCCGCGCCCCTCAGATTTTCAGGATCTTGCCCGGATTCATGATGTTCTGCGGATCGAACGCCCGCTTGATCGCCCGCATGGCATCCAGGGTCGCTTCGCCATGCTCGGCGGAGAGATATTTCATCTTCCCCTGCCCCACCCCGTGCTCGCCGGTGCAGGTGCCCTCCATGGCGAGCGCACGGTCCACCAGGCGCGACATGAAAGTCTTGGCCTTGGCGAGGTCCGCCGGGTCCTCCACGTCCACCATCAAGGTGGTGTGGAAATTGCCGTCGCCCACATGGCCGACGATGGGCGCGATCAGCCCCATCTCGACGATGTCGCGCTTGGTCTCCATGACGCATTCGGCGAGGCGCGAGATCGGCACGCAGACGTCCGTGGCCACCGCCTTCGCGCCCGGTCGCAGGGGCATGACCGACCAATAGGCGTCGTGCCGCGCCTGCCACAGGCGGCTGCGGTCCTCGGCCTTGGCGGCGAATACGAACGGGCCGCCGTTGAACTCCGCCGCGATCTCGCCGAACCGGTCCGCCTGCTCGTGGGCACCGGCCTGCGTGCCATGGAATTCCACGAACAGATGCGGCGTTTCCGGCAGGTCGAGCTTGGCATAGGCGTTGGAGGCCTTCACCTGCTGCTCGTCCAGCAATTCGATGCGGGCGACCGGAATGCCCGACTGAATGGTGGCGATGACGGCGTTGCAGGCATCCTCGATGCTGGCGAAGGGGCACACGCCCGCCGTGATGGTCTCGGGGATGCCGTAGAGGCGCAGCGTCAGTTCGGTGATGATACCCAGCGTGCCCTCCGCGCCGACGAACAGGCGGGTGAGATCGTAGCCGGCGGAGGATTTCTTCGCCCGGCGCGCGGTGGTGATGATCTCGCCGTTGGGCAACACGGCTTTGAGCGCCAGGACATTGTCCTTCATGGTGCCGTAGCGCACCGCATTGGTGCCGGAGGCGCGGGTGGAGGCCATGCCGCCCAGCGAGGCGTCGGCGCCGGGGTCGATGGGGAAGAACAATCCCTGGTCGCGCAGATCCTCGTTCAGCCGCTTGCGGGTCACGCCGGGCTCGATCACGCAGTCGAGGTCCTCCGCGTGAACCGCCAGAATTCGGTTCATTCCCGACAGGTCGATACAGATTCCGCCCTGCGGCGCGTTGACATGGCCTTCCAGCGAGGTCCCCGTTCCCCAGGGGATGATCGGTATTCGATGGGCCGCGCAAAGGCCGACAACAATCTGCACATCTTGTGTGCTCTGGGCGAAAACCACCGCATCTGCCGGCTCGTTGGGCAAATATGTGGTGATATTTGCATGCTGCTCGCGAACAGCATGGGAAGTCACGACTTTGTTACCAAGCGCGGATTGCAATGCGTCGAGTGCCGCCGGCAGGCCCGGCATCGATTCGCGCGTGACCGTGGCGTCGGCAGCAAACATTTAAGAATCCTTTAATATCAAGCCGCATGGCCTAGCAGGGCGGAGCAGATTAGCGGGCCGGGCGCATTCGGCAAGGGGGCAGGCCGGTAGCGCCGTGCGGCAGAGCTGCACGATGTCTCCGCAGACGCGCCAATCTTATGCCATTTCGGCAGTGACCAATGTCAAAACTCACGGCACACTGCGCAGCAAGCAGGCAATTCTTTGAATTCCGTGCCCCCTCTCGACCAGGGAGAGCGCCATGTGGGACAGGATCGACTTCGAACCGGTATTCTTTGCTCCGTTTGTTTCTTCCGCGATGAAGATCGAGCCGGAATGGATCGATGATGAAGGTCATGTCTCCATGGCCTATTATAATGTCCTGTTCGACCGCGCCTTCGCCGAAGCGCTCGCGCTTCTCGGCCTCGGGCCGCAATATGTCCGCGCACGCGGCTTCTCCTTCTTCACCGCGGAAGCCCACATGCGCTATCTGCGCACCTTGCCGGCCGAGGGCGAGGTGCGGGTGACCATGCGGCTGATCGATTATGACGCGAAGCGCCTTCACCTCTTCCTGTCGCTCCACCACGGCACCGAGGGTTGGGTCGCGGCCACCTGCGAACAGATGACCTTGCAGATTGATCGTGCCTCCCAGCGCGCCGCCCCGTTCGCGGACGATGTGCTGGAACGGGTGGCGGGCATGCGCTCGGTTCATGCCGCGCTGCCGCAGCCGGACGGCATCGGCCGCAGCATCGGCCTCGACGCGCGCTCCTGAGCGCCCGGCGGAGCGCACCCGCGCGGAATTAGCCGGCTCCGGGTCTACCTCGGCGGCTGGCGTCGATTGCACGATTTCCTTGCAGGATGCTTATTTCCGACGCTGCATGCCATGCAGGTCAGCCATGCTGACACAACGCTTCTAGTGCGATGCAACAAAGCCCATATTGCATCGCATCAAGGGCCGCGCGGTTGCGGCCAAGCGTTGGAGGCCTGTCATGGGCGCCGTTACTTTCTCGACCGATTCCTTCTCGACCCCCAAGGCGACGGACGTCGCTGCCGCCAAGCCGGCCGAGGTCCGCAAGGGCGTTTTCGCGCGCATTTTCGATGCCATCGTCGCAGCCCGCGCCGCCCAGGCCGAGCGCGATTTCATCACCTATATGCAGCGCACCGGCTTCGACCCGCGCAAGTGATTTCACCCGCGCAAGTGATTTCCAGCCAGTGCTGATTTGGCGGCGCTGATCTGCGCACCGGGCGCGTGCCCCAGGGCTCGAATTCTGTCCTGTCGACGCAGCTTGCCACGAACAGTGCGACGCCGAACGTAAAGGCCCGTCATCTTCCCCCCGGATGACGCCGCTTGGAGCATTTCCCCGTTCCCCGGAATTGGGGAAATGCTCCAGATATCTGCATTTTACGCGTTGTCTTGATCCGAACCGGCCCCCGTGCGGGCCCTTCGCCGATTCGCGCGCGGCGGAATGCCGTTCTGCCGCCACGGGCCAGGGCGATCCCGTCCGCAACGCGCCTGATCCAAGACCAGGCGCCGCCCCGCTTTCTCCGCTTTATACCGCCCACACGCGCTTCGGCTTCGCACCCGTTGCCGAAAGCGTCAGCGTGGTCCAGCCGTCGATGTCGCGGCGGCGGACCAATTGCAGGCCCTGCGCCCGATAGGCGGCCAGCGCCGCATTGGCGTGCGAGGGAAGAAGGCCCGACAGAACCACCTTGCCGCCGGGCGCCAGCAGCGGACGCAGCGGACGCGCGAGGCGCTTCAGCGGCGGCAGCAGGATATTGGCCAGGATCAGGTCGTAAGGACCCGGCCGGCGCACCGCCGCCGCCCCCGCGCCGGCAGCCAGCACCATGTGGATATAGGGCCCGGCGAGATTCGCGCGGGCGTTTTCGCGGGCGGTGCGCACCGCCACTTCGTCGAGGTCGCTCGCCACCACCGGCACGCGGAACAGGCGCGCCGCGCCGATGGCCAGCACGCCCGTGCCGGTGCCGACATCCAGAACCTTGCCCGGACGGCCGATCCGCGCCGCATCGACGATCGCCGCGAGGCAGCCTTGCGTGGTCCCGTGGTGGCCGGTGCCGAAAGCGAGCGCCGCTTCGATCTCGATGCCGATGCCGTTGGGCGGCACCCGCGCGCGGTCGTGCGAGCCGTGCACATGGAACGGCCCCACCCGCACCGGCGCCAGCCCTTCCAGGCTTGCGGCCACCCAATCCTTTTCCTGCAATTCCCCGAATGCCACCTGCGCCGCGAGGTCGGCGCCGGCCGCGACCTCCACCAGTTCGCGCAGGCGATCGGGATCGAACGCCTCGCCGGCATAAACCTCCACCGCCCAGGAGAGATCCGGCTGCTCGAAATTGGCGACCGCCACCTCGGCGGGATCGAAACTTTCCGCCAGCAGGTCGGCGATGCGGCGGGCCAGCATCTCGGGGGCGGAGACCCGCATGAAATGGGTGGCGTCGCTGGGGAGGAGACCTTCAAACATCGCGAACTTTCCGGGGAGGCGCTTTGCGTTCAGGCCCCGTACGCGCCAATGACGCGGTCGCGACCCAGTTGCCGTGCGGCATAGACCCGCTCATCGGCCACCGACAAGAGCTTGGCAACACTTTCTCCGTCCAGCGGCGCCGTGGCGAGCCCGATCGCCAGCGAAACCTCGACGCCCGGCGGCATGGGAAGGGCGGCCACCCGCTGGCGCAACGTCGCCGCCACCTGGGCCGCCGCCATGTGCGGCAGGCCCGGGGCGAGAATGGCGAAGGCGTCCCCGTCGTGCCGCACCACATAATCTCCGCTGCGCAGGCTCTCCGCGAGCATACCGCCAATGCGGCGCAGATCACGATCCCCGCCGTCCGCGTCCTGCTGCGCGCGCCGCGCCTTGAAGCCGTCCACCGCGACCAGCATCAGGCTCACCGGCCGGCCGGTGGTGCGGGCGATGCTCAGCAGGTCGGCAAGCAATGTCTCCAGCCGGCCGCGATGGAAGGCCCCGGTCGCCGGATCGTGCCGGAACCGCACCTGCGGCGCACCGGGCCGCCGGCGCATCTGCGCCAGCCCCGGTCCATCCAGGCGACGGCGATAATGCCAGATCAGCGCCGCATAGAAGCCCGAGGCGACGAGCTTGCCGATCCATCCCCCGACGCCGGCGGAGAACGGAACTTCCTGCACCAGATAGACCGCGCCGAAGAAGAAGATCTGGTCGAAGGTGCAAACCAGCGCCAGGGTCAGCCAGGAGGCGGCGAAGCTGTGCCGACGCAGCGCCGCCAGCAGTCGATCGTACAGGCGGAAGAGGACGAGGCTCTCCAGGAACAGCAGCAGCGTGCTCCACAGCATGAGCATGCCCATCTGGTTGAGCACGGTCAGGTCCGCCGCCCGCGCGGCCCCCGCGCGCCCCTGCTCAAGCGCCAGAAAGGCGACCGCGATCACCACCGCTACGGTGCCGAGCAACAGCCCGAGCACGGGCTGGCGCGCCACATCCTGCCCCTCGATCATATGCGTCACCAGCAGCAGGCTCAGCGTGCCAGTGTAGAACACCACCGATCCCGGAGAGGCGGAGAGGCCGAACGGCAAGGCGAGGAAGACGCACATCGCCAGATAAACGGCGAACACGTGAACCGCGCCGATGGCGCAGAAAAACGGGCCAATGCCAATCAGGAACCGCGCGCGGAACAGGCCGAGCATCAGGCTGCCATAGACGGCCATTTCCACCAGCAGCAGGACAATATTGATAATCGGCATGGCTGGGCTGAGGAGGGCGGGCCGGAATGCGCCGGCATCAAGAGCCGCGCTCTAGACGCGTTCGGCCCTCACAATACCGCCACCTGGGATGCTGTGAAGCCGCTTGCGCGCTTTTTCCGCGCAATCATCGCCCCGCGCACCCAGCCTGCGCCCCGGCGCGTGCCGAAAGGAGGCTCACACCTTCTCGACGAAGCTCTCCAACACCCGCTTCTCGCCCGCCTTGTCGAACTGGACGGTGAGCTTGTTGCCGTCGATTCCGGAAATCTCGCCATAGCCGAACTTGATGTGGAACACCCGTTCGCCGCGCTTGAAGCTGGAGGGCGCCCCGGTGGACGAGGCCAGCAAGGTGCCCTCGATCACCGCCCCGCGCCCGCCGCGCCCCGCGCCAAACGCGCCGCCGCTGGAGCTTGAACTTGAAGTGGAATGTCCCGCCGCGCGGGCATTCTGCGCCCGCTGCCAGCCCGGCGTGGAATAGGTGGAGGAGAAGGGCTCCACCTTGGCCGCGCGGTCGAACCGGCTTTCCCCGTAGGACCCGCCGCCATAGCTGGAGCCGCCCCAGCCGAAGCCGCCCTTGGATTCCTGCACCTCCACATGGGCGTCGGGCAACTCGTCCAGGAAGCGGCTCGGCACGGTGGAATTCCACATGCCGTGGATGCGCCGGTTGGAGGCGAAATAGATCCGCGCCGAGAGCCGGGCGCGGGTGATGCCCACATAAGCCAGCCGCCGTTCCTCCTCCAGCCCGGCCTTGCCCTGCTCGTCGAGCGCGCGCTGGTGGGGAAACAGCCCCTCCTCCCAGCCGGGCAGATAGACGGTGTCGAACTCCAGCCCCTTGGCGGAATGCAGGGTCATGATCTGAACCGCATCCTCGCCGGCGCCCTTGTCGGCGTCCATGACCAGGGAGATGTGCTCCAGAAACCCTTGCAGGTTCTCGAACCCTTCCATGGAGCGCACCAGCTCCTTGAGGTTTTCCAGCCGCCCGGCCGCTTCCGCGGAGCGGTCCTTCTGCCACATCTCGGTATAGCCGCTCTCGTCGAGGACGATTTCGGCAAGCTCCGTATGCGGCATCTCCCCGGATTGCCGGCGCCAGCGCTCGAACGCCTCCAGCAGGCCGCGCAAGGTGGCGCGCACCTTGGGCTTCAATTCCTCGCTCTCGGTGAGCGCGCGGGTCGCCTCCTGCAGCGGCACGCCGGCGGCGCGGGCGACATCGTGGATCTGCTTCAAGGTGGCATCGCCGATGCCGCGCTTGGGCACATTGACGATGCGCTCGAAGGCGAGATCGTCGGCCGGGGAGAGCACGCAGCGCAGATAAGCGAGCGCATCGCGGATTTCCGCGCGCTCGTAGAAGCGCGGGCCGCCGATCACGCGATAGGGCGTGCCGAGGGTGACGAAGCGGTCCTCGAACTCGCGCATCTGGAACGAGGCGCGCACCAATATCGCGATCTGCGAGAGCGGATGGCCGGCCCGTTGCAGGGTCTCGATCTCGTCGCCGATGGCGCGGGCTTCCTCACCGCTGTCCCACGAGCCGGTGACGGCCACCTTCTCCCCCATCTCGCCTTCGGAGAACAAGGTCTTGCCGAGGCGGCCCTGGTTGAAGGCGATGACATGGGAGGCCGCCGCCAGGATATGGCCCGTGGAGCGGTAATTGCGCTCCAGGCGGATCACGGTGGCGCCGGGAAAATCGCTCTCGAAGCGCAGGATGTTGTCCACCTCCGCGCCGCGCCAGCCATAG
>NCEH01000098.1 GCA_002304505.1 Rhizobiales bacterium 32-66-11
CTCGATCCGCGCTATTCCAAGATCGTGCTGGATTTCTAGGAGCGGCCCACATGACGAAGACCGTCATCATCGGCGCGGGGGCCATGGGCCTGGCGGCGGAACTTGCCGGAGCCGGGGATAGGAAACACCGGCACGCGATCCATGAAACGGCGCAGCCAGCCGAGATGCTTGCGGTCGAACCAGCCGAACATCAGTGTCGGCCGCAGGACCACGTGGGGCGTCTCGACCGTGTCGACGAAGCGCTCCTGGGCGGTCTTGGTCTCCACATAGAAGTCCTTGGCCTGCGAATTCACCACGGACGAGGAGATGGCGACGAAATAGGGCACGCCGTGCCGGCGCACCGCATCGATGATGTGTTGCGTCGCCGTGACGTTGTTGGCGACGAATTCGCTAGGGTCGAGCCCGCCGATTTGCGCCTGGTTGATGACCACCGCATCGGCCCCGGCGAATGCGTCCATCCACGGGCCGGCGCGGCTGAGATCGGCCTCGATCACGTCCATGTCCGGGTGAAGCTGCCGCAGGCGGGCGGTGTTGGCCGGATGCTTGTCGATGCCGACCACCCGATAGCCGCGCGCTTTCAGGCGCGGCACGAGATTTTGCCCGACAAGTCCTGCGGCTCCGGTGACGATGATGGTCTTCATGGATGGCCGGCGCCGATCAGATTGGTGCGAAACTCGGCCATCACATGCCAGAGCCCTCCTGCCCTTGCAATGGCCGCCGGCCGTGGCCTATCGCGGGGTCGCCATCCCCCGAACCGTCGCGCGCCCTCCCGCCGAGGCCCGGTGGGGTCCTTCAGGGCCGGCTTCCACCCGCCCGCGCGCCGGGTCTATCCTGCCGCCGATCGCCCTCCTACTGTCCCGGACGCCCATGATCGACCGCATCGTCACGCCCGCCGCCCTCGCCCTTGCCATGGGCCTTGCGCCCGCCGCCGAAGCGCGGGAGGCCCCGCCGGCCGCATTCGTCGATGTGGCATCGCTCGTGCCGGGTGCGCGTTTCGACGTGCGCTATTACGGCAGTGAGAATTTCGTCGGCACGCGCGTGGACGGCTATGAGGCGGCGCGCTGCTATCTCACCCGGCCGGCCGCCGAGGCCCTTGCCCGGGTAGAAGCGGACGTGCGCACCGCGGGCTTCGACCTAATGATCTTCGATTGCTATCGCCCGACCCGTGCGGTGGCGCATTTCGCGCGCTGGGCGGCCGACCTTGCCGACCAGCACACCAAGCCGCGCTATTATCCCGATGTGGACAAGAAGGATCTGTTCGCCGAAGGCTATATCGCCGCCCGTTCGGGCCATTCGCGCGGGTCCACGCTCGATCTCACCCTGGTCGAGGCGGCGAGCGGGCGCGAGCTGGACATGGGCACGCCGTTCGATCTGTTCAGCCCGCGCTCCTGGCCCGGCGATACTTCGGTGACACCGCAGCAGCGGGCAAACCGGCGGCTGCTCGCGGACGCCATGGTGCGCCACGGCTTCGTGCCGTTCGAGAAGGAGTGGTGGCACTTCACGCTTGCGAACGAGCCGTTTCCCGACACCTATTTCGATTTTCCCATCCGCTGAGGGCGTGCGGCGCCGGTGCCGCGCTCAATGGGCGGTGGCTTCCTCGATTTTCAGCCGCCGGCCCCAGGCGTCGAAGAAATGGCCCTCGTTGAGCACCAGCCGGTCGGCCTTCACGCGGGCTTCGAGGGCGCGCAGGCGGCTTCGCGCTTCTCCGTTCAGCAACGGCCCACCGGAATCGAGAACCGGGAAGAAGGCCGCGCCGTCCCATTGCTTGCCCGAGCCCGCGAACAGCGCCACGATCTGCGGCCAGCGGATCTCGTCGCCGATGATGTTGAAGAAGGTGGAGGCAAGCGGCGCCACTTCCAGCCCGCCAATCTTCACCAGCACCACCAGCGCGGTGAAGGCTCCGTGCGTGGCGAAGGACTCGCGCAGCCAGAGGTCGAACTCGGTCAGATCGTGCCGGCCGGCGCCCTTGGTGCCCGCACCCTTGCGGCTAGTAATCGACACGGGGCGTCTCCGGTATGTAATGCTCGAAGAGGTACCAAAACGGGCTTTCGCGGGTCTCGGCGTACCAATCCTCGAACGCCGCCAAGGCGCCGGCGGGATCGGCGGGCGCGTCTTCCGGCGTCTTGGCCGGGTCCTCGTCCGCGACGGGATGCGCGGCGGCGAACAAGGCCAGCGCCACGGGCGCGAACCTTGTGAGGACCGCGTCGCGGGCGTCGCTCATATCGTCCCAGCCGAGCCGTGCGCGCAGGTGCGCCTGCACCGCCGCGACTGCCAGCTCCGGCGTTTCCGCGCCTTCGGCAAGGGTTGCGAGGGTCGCCACCAGATTGCTGCGGCGATAGGCATGGGCGCGGGCATAGGCGAGCGCGGCCGCGCGCGCCTCGGTTTCGCGCCGGAAATCGGCTTCGGCCTGTTCCGCGGCGGCCGCGGCCGTCTCAAGGCTCGCCAGATAGGCTGAAAGCGTGGTCATCGCCGTCCTCGCGCCGCCTTGGCGGCTTCTGATCCTGGTGCCGCCGGGCTTGCGGCTTTCGGGCTTGGGGCTTTTGGACTTGGGGCTTTAGGACTTGGGCTCTTGGATGATGGACCGCCGGGCGGATTTGGCGGTCCGGGATTTGGCGGAAGAGAGTGGGAGTCGAACCCACCAAGGACCGGCTCGCGGCCCCTCCCGGATTTGAAGTCCGGACGCCCCACCAGGGACGCTTCTCTTCCAATGGCGTGCGGCGTTGCCGCCGGCTCCTGCGCCGGCGCATCATCGCCTATGGGGCGGAAGAGGTCCAGCCGATGGGGATTGATGCGGCGCAGATCGCTCCGGCGCAAGGTCACGCCGTGGCGATCGAAGAATTCGAGGATCTGGATCGCCACCTTGCGCCCGCTATCCACCTCGTCGCGGAATTGCGCGGCGGTGAAGCTGCCGTGCGCGGCGCCGAGGCGGGTGAGGATCTCCACCATTTCGGCAACCGTGGCGCGCAGGAAGAAATGATCGTGCGCGATCTCGTCCACGCGGCCCATCCGCCCGAGCAGCTTGAACATGCGCCGCACCTCGGCTTCGGGCTGGGCGCGCAGATTGGCGATGTCGCGCACGCGCGGCGGGCGGAAGCGCTCGGCGCCCTGGAGCAGGGGTCGCGCCTCGGCCCACAAGGCTTCGTCGCGCGCGGTCAGCCGCACCTCGAAATCCGCGCGCCGCACCCAGGCGCCGTCGAGCCCGACATCGCCGGCGCGCGCCATCATCTGCACGGCGGCGAGAAAGGCGGGGGCGGGCAGGCGCGGCGACAAAGCAAGGCGCAGCCGCTCGCGCCCCATGCCGGCCAGATCCGGATTTTCCGCGTGATAGGCATCGAGCCGCGCGATCAGGGCGTCGCGCAAGGCCTGCCAGCGCCCGGCGGACAGCGCGAGCGAACTCTCGCCCATGGGCAGGCGCACCAGCCCGAGCGCCTCGGCAATGGTATCGGCCTCTGACGCGGCGAGGGCGCGATCGCGCACGAAGGCGGGCAGCTCCAGATAGAAGGGCGCGGTCTCGCACAGCGCGAGCACCGCATCGTGCGGGTCGCGCAGCGCATGGGCGGCGAGCTGGGCGATGCGCTCGGGGCTGCGGCGCTTGCGGCTCGGCGCGCGCAGGTCGAGAAACCGCCCGCCGCCGATGGTGCGCTGGGCGGAGGTGTCGCGCACCACATAGCGATCCCCCGCCGCTGCCGCGATGGGATGCTCCAGAACCAGTTGCACCAGCCCGCTCGCCCCCGGCGCCAGGGACTCGCCGAGCAGCACCACGCGCGCGCCGACCTCCCGCGATGCGGTGTGCAGGCGCACGGGAAACCATTGGCCCACCGCCTTCGCCTCGCTGGCGAGCACGTCCAGGGTGGCGTCGATATGGTCGCAGGGCGCGTGCAGGCTCGGGTCGAGCACCAATTCGCCACGCGCGATGGCGTCCTTGGTGATGCCGTCGCCCACCAGATTGAGGCCGCAGCGGTCGCCGGCCCGACCTTCCTCCGCCGGCCGGTCCTGGGCGCGGATGGAGCGCACGCGCGCGGCAAGGCCGGACGGGCTGACGATAACGCGGTCGCCCACTCGCACCACGCCGGACAGCACCGTGCCGGTGACCACGGTTCCCGCGCCGGAGAGCGTGAAGGAGCGATCCACCGCGAGGCGGAACCGGCCGGAGGCGGCGCGCTGCGCCAGATGCTCGGACGCGTCCACGAGGCGCTGGCGCACCTGCGCCACGCCTTCGCCGGTGACGGTCGACACGGGTATGATTTCACTGCCTTCAAGCGCCGTTCCCGCGAGCGTCGCCGCGATCTGCGCCGTCACTTCGGCGCGGCGCGCATCGTCCACGAGATCCGCCTTGGTGAGGGCGACGAGCCCGTGGGAGACGCCGAGCAGATCGACGATGGCGAGATGCTCGCGCGTCTGCGGCATCACCCCGTCGTCCGCCGCCACCACCAGGAGCACGAAATCGATGCCGCTCGCCCCGGCCAGCATGGTGTGGACGAAGCGCTCATGGCCGGGAACGTCGATGAAGCCCAGCGTCGCGCCGTTTTCGAGTGGCAGATAGGCGAAGCCGAGATCGATGGTGATGCCGCGCGCCTTCTCCTCCTTCAGGCGGTCGGTATCGACGCCCGTGAGGGCGCGCACCAGTGATGTCTTGCCGTGGTCGATGTGCCCGGCTGTGCCGATGATCATGGCAGCGGCTCCGGGGCGGGAAGGGGCAAAGCGGCGCGCCGTTCGGCCTCCGCTTCCTGTTCCGGCGAAAGCGTGGCGCGCACCGCGTCCATGAACGGCGCCGCAAGGCCGCTGCCACCTTGATAGCCACGCAAGAGCCATTCATAGGCCGCGAGCGGATCGCGCGGCGCGCCGGAGCCGATATGATGGGCGGCGCCCAGCATGGCCTGGCCGTCGGCATCGCCGCGCTCGGCCCCGCGCCGCCACCAGCGCACCGCCTCGGCCGGGTCGCGCTCCACGCCCAGGGCATTGTGATAGAGCATGCCGAGGCGCGTCATGGAGGAGGCGATGCCCTGCGCCGCCGCCAGCACGGCGAAGCGGCGAGCCGCGCCGGCATCGAAGGGGATGACCTCGCCTTCCAGCAGCATCCAGCTCAGCATGTCCTGCGCCGATGCGTCGCCCTGGTCGGCGGCGGCGCGATAGAGTTCGGCGGCGCGCAGATAGTCCTGCGGCGCGCCTTCACCCTTGAAATAAAGCGCCGCGAGATTGCGCTGGCCCACCGGATCACTGTTCTCGGCGGCGAGATGCAGCCAGCGGAAGGCGAGGGCGGGATTGCGTTCCACGCCCAGGCCTTCGGCGAAGCAGGCGCCGATATTGTTCTGCGCCCGCGCCACGCCGGCACGCGCCAGCGCTTCCCACAGATACAAAGCGGTCTCGTAATCGCCCGCCTGCGCCGCCGCGAGCGCCTCGGCCATGTGGGCGTCGGGATCGACGGGCGCGGCCTGCGGGCCCTCTGGGGATGCGGACGGAGCGGCCTTGCGCCCGCGCAGCAGGTCAAGCCATCCCATGGGCCTGCTCGTCTTTTGACGCGTCTTTTGGTGGGCTGAGGTGGGCGATAGCGGCGCGGAAGCCGGCTTCGTCCAGCAGGCAGCGCAGATCCAGCACCAGCGCGCCATCCGCGATCCGGCCGATGACCGGAACCGGCAAGGCGCGCAACGCGCGGGCCAGCGCATCGAGCGCGCGCCCGCTGCCGTCGGCGGGGGTGATCGCCAGGGCGACGCTCGGCAAGGTTTCCAGCGGCAATGCGCCGGAGCCGATCTGGCTCTTGCAGGAGATGATGGAGGCCGAAAACCCGTCGCCCAGCCGCGCGGCGACCGCCGGAAGCAGCGCCTGCGCCAGCGCCTGCATCTCGGCGAGCGGCCGGGCGAGCAGGCGCAGCGTCGGCAGGCGGGCCGCCAGCCGGTCCGGATCGCGATAGAGCCGCAAAGTGGCTTCCAGGGCTGCGAGGCGGATCTTGTCCACCCGCAGCGCCCGCTTCATGGGGTTCTTGTTGATGGCGGCGATCAAATCGCGCCGGCCGACGATGAAGCCGGTCTGCGGGCCGCCCAGCAGCTTGTCGCCGGAGAAGGTGACGATATCCGCACCGGCCTCGACGCTCTCCCGAACGGTCGGTTCGTGCACCAGCCCATAGCGCGCGAGGTCCGCCAGCGTTCCCGAGCCGAGGTCGTGGAACAGCGGCACCTCGCGTTCATGGGCGATATCGGCGAGATCACGGGGCGAGACCTCGGCGGTAAACCCCTCGATGCGGTAATTGGAGGTGTGCACTTTCACCAAAAGGCCGGTGTCCGGGCCGATGGCCCCGGCATAATCCTTGGGATGTGTGCGATTGGTGGTGCCGACCTCCACCAAAGTGGTGCCGGCGCGGGCCATGATATCCGGCATGCGGAACGCGCCGCCGATCTCGATCAGCTCGCCGCGCGAGACGAGGGACTCCTTGCCGAGCGCCAGCGTGTTGAGAACCAGCAGAACGGCGGCGGCATTGTTGTTCACCACCGTCGCATCCTCGGCGCCGGTGAGATCGCACAAGAGCGCGCGGACATGATCGTCGCGCTCGCCGCGCTTGCCGCTCTCCACGTCGAATTCCAGCGCCACCGCGTTGCGCATGGCGGCGGTGGCAGCGGCGATGGCGTCTTCGCTCAGGATGGCGCGCCCGAGATTGGTGTGAAGCACCGTGCCGGTGAGATTGAAGACCGGACGCAGGCTGAGTTGCGCCCTTGCCTCCAGCGCCCGCAGCGCCGCACCCGCGATCGCGTCGGCGCCGGCGGGCGGAATGCCGGACCTTGTCGCCGCGCGGGCGGCGTCGAGCGCGGCGCGCACGGCCTCGGTGGTCGCCGCGCGGCCGTGATGGTCCAGCGCGACGCGCCCCGCTTCCTGCTTGAGCACCTGGTCCACGGAGGGAAGCGCGCGCAGGGCTTCGCGGGCGGCGATGGCGGGATCGCTCATGATCGCCGCCTCAATAGCCGAGCAGGAACGGGTTAAACGTTCCGCGCCGATAGGGGCCGTCCCGCATCAGCAGATCGAGCCCCAGCCAGGCGACATCGTCGGCGACCGGCTCCGCCGCCGGGTCCTTGCTGAGATAGAACAGCTTCGTGTAGCCGTGGCAGGAATCGCAGGTCTCGGCCTTGGCGACACCGGAGGCGCCTTCCACCTCCTGCAATCCGATGCCCTTCGTGGAGCCACACAGCACGCACCGCACCCGCACCTGGTTCCACAAGGTGCCGCACAGCGAACAGGCGCAATAGCGCGCCCCCGGCGCACTCGGCCATTCGACGATCAGGCTCGCGACCGGCGGCGCGCCGCAGCAGGGGCACATGCCGTCGCCGAGCGGGACCAGGGCTTTCGCATCGAGGCGCGCGGACAGACGGGCGAAATGCACCTGGAGCGCCGCCGCCACATAAATGTGCTCCGCCATGGCCTCCACCGGAATGGAATCGGCCAGCACGTTCAGGATCATGGCTTCGCGCGCCATCGCCGGCGCGCCCATCACCGCATCGAGCGCGGCGGCGGCGGCCTCCGGCTTCTCCACCGGCTGCATGGCCTTGAGAAGCCGGTCGAACGTGGTGCCGAACGCATCGTCATAGGAGAATTGCGCCCGGTCCAAAGGCGGCATGGCGAATTGCCCCCCGCGCGCGCGGGCGGCGATCTCCGGCAACAGCGGTTCGGGAAGCCCGGTCTGGATATCGTGCTGAACCTGCACCAGATCGGCCAGGAACAGCAGATAGGGCCGCAATTCGCTGTGCGGCGCCAGATCGCGGAAGCGTTGGGCGCGCGTGGCGAACAGGGCTGTGGGATCGGGAAGAACGGCCAGGGGAGGCTGGGCGATGCCGCCAATGACGCTCGGATCGGGTTCAATCGCGCCCGGACTGCTGGAAAATTCTGACATGCCAATCCTCACGAACCCCACGGGCCACGTGGTTAAGCTTAAGGACATGAAGCGAAAGCAGGGGGCTGAGCAGCTTCCTCGCCACTCCGCCCCGCTCTATTTCCAGCTATGTGCGGCGGCGGCGCGTTCAAGAGGGCGCGTGCAAAACGTCCCCTCGCAAAACGCCACCACCGGCCGCGTTCGGCTTGCGCCGCCGGCGCGTCATTCCGCCGGCGTGCGGCCGGGCTTGTCCTTCGAGACCAGCTCGCGCAACCATTTGCGATGGTGACGCCAAGCCCAACCGCCGGTCACCTGCCCCTTGGTCATGGCGCCGATGGTGCCACGGACCCAGATCGCCGCATAGACGTGGATGATCCACACGCAGATGATGGCGACCGCCGCCAGCGCGTGCACCAGGATTGCGATGCGTTTCTGCTCGATGGTGGTGAAGGCGAAGAAATACTGGTCCCACACGACGAAGCCGCTGCCAATCAGCACGATGATGAGGAAGGACATGCCCCAGAATACGAATTTCTGGCCGGCATTATACTTGCCCACTTCCGGCAAGCGCTCCTCATGGCCGCCCAGCACGTCGCGGATGCGCGCGAGCCAGGTGCCGTCCTCTGCCTTCCACAGGTTCGCCCGCCAGAAGCGCAGGAACAGCCCGGCGAAGGAGAAGAACAGGACCACGCCGATCCAGGGATGGATCGCCCGCGTCCATTGTCCGCCGCCGAACAGATTGGTGAGGAAGAACAGCGAGGGGCTGAACAGGGCCATGCCGGACAGCGCCAGCAGGATCAGGCTGATGGCCGTGATCCAATGGTTGATCCGGGCGCTGAGCGTGTAGCGGTCCACGGTGACGGGGCGGCCCTTGTGGACCCCGTCGCCGGATTCGACGTCATACTCATTGCTCATCGCGGGTCACTCCCGGTGAGTTTTTCGGCGTTCTCCTCATCCTCTTTGCTGACCTTGTTGGGGCCGGCAACGAGATGGTGAAGCACGCCCGCGGCGGCGGCCAAGCCAATCGCCGCGAAGCCGACATATTTGGTCATGCCCTTCCAGATCTCGACCACCGGGCTGATGGTCGGGTTCTTGGGCAGGCCCGCGTAGATTTCCGGCGTGTTGGCATGCTGCAGCACGTACATGACATGGGTGCCGCCGACGCCCGGCGGATCATAAAGGCCGGCATTGGCATAGCCACGCGACTTCAGATCCTTGATGCGCCCATCGGCCCATTTCGTCATGTCGTCCTTGGTGCCGAAGGCGATCGCCTGGGTGGGGCAGGCCTTGGCGCAAGCGGGCCACTGGCCCACCGCAACACGGTCCGAGCACAAGGTGCATTTATACGCCTTGTTATCCACCTGCGAGATGCGGGGAATGTTGAAGGGGCAGCCCTTCACGCAATAGCCGCAGCCGATGCACTTATCGTGGTCGAAATCCACGATGCCGTTGGAATATTGCACGATCGCGCCGGGCGCCGGGCAGGCCTTGAGGCAGCCGGGATCCGCGCAATGCATGCAGCCGTCCTTGCGGATCAGCCATTCCAGATTCTGCGTCTCCGGATTGGTCCATTCCGTGAAGCGCATCAACGTGAAGCTCGCCGGGGTGAGGTCCGGCGGGTTGGTGTAAGTGCCGTTGAAGGTGCCGATCTCCTCGTGGAGATTGTTCCATTCCAGGCACGCCGCCTGGCAGGCCTTGCAGCCGATGCACTTCGACACGTCGATGAGCTTGGCCACGGGGGTCTGCGTCTGGGCGGGCGGCGCTATGGTGGACGCCGACCGACGGATCAGATCCTGTTGCCCATATTTCGGGGCAACGGGGGCAACCGGGGGATTTGGGGCTGGGGGAAACATTATCTCACCTCCCTCACGCCACCGGCCCGGTGGAGGGCTCGATGTTGACACAGAACGCCTTGTATTCCGGCGTCTCGATGTTGGCGTCGCCGACGAACGGCGTCAGCACGTTCGCGGGGAAGCCCTTCTTGGCCGCGCCCACGAAGCCCCAATGGATCGGGATGCCGACGATGTGCACCGTCTTCCCGTTGCACATGAGCGGCTGGATCCGCTTCGTCACATAGGCCTTGGCGAACACCGAGCCGCGCTTCGACCACACGCGCACCCAGCCCGCATTGGCGATGTTCTTCTCCTTGGCCAGTTGTTCCGAGATCTCCACGAAGAATTCCGGCTGAAGCACCGAATTCACGTGGTTGTTCTTGGTCCAATAGTGGAAATGCTCCGTGAGGCGATAGGAGGTCGCCGCATAGGGGAAGTCCGGCGAGCCGACGTCCGCGAACTGGGCGAAATCGTCCTTGAACACGCGCGCCACCGGATTGCCCCGCACCTTGGGGGCGATCACATTGGTGACCGGGCTTTCGAACGGTTCGTAATGCACCGGGAACGGGCCTTCGCGCATCATGCCCCGGGCGAACAGGCGCGAGACGCCTTCCGGGTTCATGATGAACGGGCCGACATCCTGCGGCTTGGCGGTGGGCGCGATGTCCGGCACGTCGTATCCGGTCCATTTTGCGCCGTCCCACCACAGCAGCTTGCGGGTGTCGTCCCAGGGCTTGCCGTTGATGTCGGCCGAGGCGCGATTATAAATGATGCGCCGGTTGGCCGGCCACGAGAAGCTCCATTTCGAATAGGCGCCGGTGTCGCCGGGGTCGCTATTGTCCCGGCGCGCCATCATGTTGCCGGCCTCGGTGAAGCAGCCGGAATAGATCCAGCAGCCGCCGGCGGTGGTAGCTCGGCAGTTGCTTGCCGGCCTCGAGCAGCTTCTTGGTCGGATCGTTGGGATCGGCCACGTCGCTCACGACATAGCCGTTCATTTCCTTCGCGAGCTCCTCGGGGGAGGGCTCGTTCGGGTCCTTATAGTTCCATTGCAGGTTGACGAGGGCGTCCGGGAACGCGCCGCCTTCCTTCTGGTACAGGGCTTTGAGGCGCAGGAAGATCTGCGCCATGATCCAGGTGTCGGGCTTGGACTCGCCCGGAGGCGAGCCGGCCGCCCAATGCCATTGGAGCCAGCGGCCGGAATTCACCAGCGCACCTTCGTCCTCGGCGAAGCAAGTGGTCGGAAGCTGGATCACCTCGGTCTGGATCTTGGCGGGATCGGCGGGATTATAGACCCCGTGATTTTCCCAGAACCGGGCGGTTTCGGTCTCCAGCGGGTCCATGATGACCAGCAGCTTCAGCTTGCCGAGCGACTCGGCGAGCTTGGCCTTGTTGGGGAACGCCTGGAGGGGGTTGAAGCCCTGGCAGAAATAGGCGTTCATCTTGCCCTGCTTCATCAGCTCGAAGGCCCGCAGGACGTCATAGGCGGGCACATCGAGCTTCGGCAGGTAGTCGTAGGCGAAGTTGTTTTCCGCCGTGGCCGCCGGTCCCCACATGACCTTCTGGAAGCTGACGAAGAACTTCTTGTAGTTCTGCCAGTAACTCATCTGGTTCGGCCGCAACGGCTTGAAGCCGCGGGTCGACATATAGGTGGGGAAGTCGGCTTCCTTCTCGGTCGGCAAGGTGAGATAGCCGGGGATCAGGTTCGACATCAGGCCGATGTCGGTCAGTCCCTGGATATTGGAATGCCCGCGCAAGGCATTCATGCCGCCGCCGCGCACGCCGATATTGCCCAGGATGAGCTGGAGCATCGCCATGGTGCGGATGTTCTGGGAGCCCTTGGAATGCTGGGTCCAGCCAAGCGCGTACATGGATGTCATGGTCTTGGTCGGCGTGGAACACTCGCCGATCATCTCCGCCACCTTCAGGAACTTGTCCTTCGGCGTGCCGGTGATGCGCTCGACCATTTCCGGGGTGTAGATGGAGACGTGCTGCTTCAGAAGGTTCCACACGCACCGGGGGTTCTGCAGCGTGTCGTCCACCACCGCATAGCCGTCGGCGCCGATCTGGTAATCCCAGGTCGAGCGGTTGTAGTCCCGCTTGCTTTCGTCATAGCCGGTGAACAGGCCGTCCTTATATTCGAAGCCGTCCTTCACGACATAGGTCGCGTTGGTGAAGGCCTTCACATACTCCCACTGCACCTTGTCGTTCTGGATGCAATAATTGATCACGCCGTTGAGGAACGCGATGTCGGTTCCCTGGCGGATCGGGGCGTAATAGTCGGCGACCGCCGCGGACCGCGTATAGCGCGGATCGACGACGACCAGCTTCGCGCCACGGTTGGCCTTTGCCTCCGTAACCCATTTAAACCCGCAAGGGTGCGCTTCGGCGGCATTGCCGCCCATGATTACGACCAGATCCGTGTTCTTGATATCGGTCCACGAATTGGTCATTGCGCCACGGCCAAAAGTTGGGGCGAGACTCGCCACCGTCGGGCCGTGTCAAACGCGGGCTTGGTTGTCGAAGACCAGCATGCCGGCGCTGCGTACGACCTTGTACGTGCACCAGGCGGTTTCGTTCGTGGTGGCCGAGGCGGCGAGGAAGCCGGTGGTCACCCAGCGATTGACGGTCACGCCGTCATTGTTCTTGGCGATGAAATTCTTGTCGCGGTCGTCCTTGAGGACCCGCGCGATCTTGTCCAGCGCCACGTCCCAGCTGACCTGCTCGAACTTGTCGGAGCCGGCCTTGCGCAGCATGGGGTGATGCAGGCGGGTCTTGGAGTGCACGATGTCGAGGAGGGCCGCGCCCTTCGGGCACAGGGTGCCGCGATTGGTGGGGTGGTCGACGTCGCCCTCGATATGGGTGATCTCGGCTTTCTCGCCTTTTTTCAGATCGCCCTTGGAATAGATCAGGATGCCGCAGGCCACCGAGCAATAAGTGCAGGTATTGCGCGTCTCAGTCGTATTGAAAAGGCGGAAGGGGCGGATGGAATCTGCGTAGGCCTGTTCTATGCCTCCGAAGCCGAAAGCTCCAAGAGACGTGCCCGCGATTCCCGCACCCGCCGTTTTCAAGAACTGGCGCCGCGAGAGCTCCATGTTCATCGAAGAAGACCTCCGATAGGCGCCCCCAACGGGGGACGATCAAAAAGGGGAAAAATCACCCTTGTCCGGGATTCCGGCTCGTCAGAACGGTATTTTGGAATTGGAACCATGTCAAACTTCGCGAGCACAAATGCGCGTGTTTCAAGACAATGAGACGATGTCATTTGCTTTTTACTGGTCGTGATTTTCAAGGCGACGCTGCGTCAGCGAAAAGAATATCCTAATGTATGCTGCAAATGCGAAGATGATTGTGATGTTGGCCGATGCCTTCTCGTTCGAACCACGAAATATTGATTTGAAACAGATTGACCGGCCGCAGGGCTCGGCGCACGATCTTGGGGTGAACCTCACGTCGGCTCCCGAGGGTCGGGGCGATATTTCGGATGCAAAAATTCTCCGTTGTGACACGGGGAACGGTGCTGCATGTCCGCTTCGGTTCGCCTCTCTCCTCCAAGGCACCTCCCGCCTCGCGCGCATCTTGGCGATGCTGTGCGCATCGGCCCTGCTGGCCTCGGGCGGCGCTGCCGCGCAGGGGGAAGCCGGCCTTCGCCTTGAGCCTCCGCACGGCGTGCTTTCGGCCGATGCCGGGCCGTCCGCCTTGCGGGCCGCGCCGCCCCTGGCGCTGGAGATGCTGGCCCCCGTCGGCGCGCCGGTCCAGCAGGTGGATCGGGCGATGTTCGCCGGCCGCGTGGTGCTGGTGCATTTCTTCGCCACTTGGTGCGAACCCTGCCGGGAGGAATTGCCGGCGCTCAATCGCCTTGCGGCGCGCTTCGCCGATCTGCCGCTGACCCTGCTCGCCGTGGATGTGGGGGAGGTGGATGCGCGGGTGCGCCGCTTCATCGAGACCACGCCGGTCGCCTTTCCCATCCTGATGGATCGCGAGCGCCTGGCCGCGCGGGCGTGGGATGTCAGCGTCTTACCCGCCAGCATCCTCGTGGGTCCTGACGGCCGCGTGCGCGCCGAGGCGCAGGGACCGGTGGATTGGAACCGCGCCGAGACCGACCAGACCATCGCCGCGCTGTTTGCTTCAGCCGATGTGACCCGCCAAGCCCAAGAAACGATCAATCACCCTTCTGGAGGACCCACACAATGATTACGCGTCGTGACTTTGTGGTTTCCGGTGTGGCCTTCTCCGCCGCCGCCATGCTGCCGGCCGGGGCCTGGGCGCAGAACGCGTTCGCGCCCCAGCCTGGGGCGTGGCGCAATTTCCAGGTGGTGACGCGCCTGGAGGTGGCAAAGCCAGACGGCAAGACCGACGGCGCAGTGCGCGCCTGGGTGCCGCTGCCGGCCTTTTCCGAGGACCAATGGTTCCGCCCCGGCGGCAGCACCTGGTCCACCAATGCCGCCACCGCCGAGGTGGTGGGCGATCCGCGGTTCGGGGCGCAGATGCTGGCGCTCGAATGGTCGGCGCGCGAGCCGGCGCCCTCGGTGGAGATCACCAGCAAGATCGCGACCCGCGACCGGGCGGTGGACCTCTCCAAGCCCGGCACCGCCGCCCCGCTCGGGGACAAGGAGCGCGTGATGTTCCTGGCCGCCACCGACCTCATTCCCACCGACGGCATCGTCAAGCAGACCTCGGACAAGATCACCTCCGGCGCCAAGGACGAGATCACGAAGGTCCGCGCCATCTATGAATGGATCGTGGAGAACACCTATCGCAACGCCGCCACGCGCGGCTGCGGGGTCGGCGATATCGCGGCCTTGCTGAAGAGCGGGGACCTTGGCGGCAAGTGCGCCGATCTCAATGCCCTGTTCGTCGGCCTGGTGCGCTCCGCCGGCATTCCCGCCCGCGATGTCTACGGCCTGCGGGTGGCCCCCTCGAAATTCGGCTACAAGAGCCTCGGCGCCAATTCCGAGGTGGTGACGAAGGCGCAGCATTGCCGCTCGGAAGTGTTCCTCTCCGGCTATGGCTGGGTGCCCATGGACCCTGCTGACGTGCGCAAGGTCGTGCTGGAGGAGCCGCCAGGAAAGCTGGGCATCGACGATCCCAAGGTGGTGGCGGCCCGTAAGACCCTGTTCGGTGCCTGGGAAGGCAATTGGATGGCTTATAATGCCGCCCACGACGTGGCGCTGCCCGGCTCCAAGGGGCCGAAGGTGGGCTTCCTCATGTATCCGCAGGCGGAGACCGTGGCCGGCCGGCTGGATTGCCTCGACCCCGACACCTTCCGCTATTCCATCCGCGCGACCGAGTTTTCGGTCTGAGCCTGTCCCGCCGCCGCCCCCCCGCCGTGTCGCGGCGGGGGGATCGCCGGACATGTGAGTGAGAGATATCCCGCATGACTGAGACTGCCTTCCGCCTCACCAGCCTTGCCCATGGCGGCGGCTGTGGCTGCAAGCTTGCCCCTTCCGTTCTTCAGGAATTGCTGGGCGGGCAGCCCATGGCGCAGCCGTTCGCAAAGCTTCTGGTGGGCACGGAAACCGGGGACGATGCGGCGGTGTGGGACCTGGACGGCGACACCTGCATCGTCGCCACCACCGACTTCTTCATGCCGGTGGTGGACAACCCCGACCATTTCGGCCGCATCGCCGCCACCAATGCGATTTCGGACGTCTATGCCATGGGCGGCACGCCCATCATGGCGCTGGCGATCCTCGGTATGCCGCTCGGCAAGGTGGATACGCAGATCGTCCGCGAGATCCTCCAGGGCGGCGCCGCGGTGTGCGCGGCGGCGGGCATTCCGGTGGCCGGCGGCCATTCCATCGACACCGGCGAGCCGATCTATGGCCTCGCCGTCATAGGCACGGTGCGCAAGAGCCAGATCCGCCGCAACAGCGACGCCAAGCCCGGCGATGCGCTGATCCTCACCAAGGCGCTGGGCATCGGGGTCTATTCCGCCGCCTTCAAGAAGGAGGCGCTCTCCCCCGATGCCTATGAGGAGATGATCGCCTCCACCACCTTGCTCAACAAGGTCGGCGCCACGCTGGCGCAGGACGAGGCGGTGCACGGCGTCACCGATGTCACCGGCTTCGGCCTGCTCGGCCATGGGCTCGAAATGGCGCGCGGCTCGGGCGTGCGGCTGCGCATCGAGGGCGGCGCCCTGCCGGTGCTGTCCCATGCGGAGGCCCTGGTGCGGCAAGGGTTTGTCACCGGCGCGTCGCATCGCAACTGGGCAAGCTATGGCGCAGGCATCGAGCTGCCAGCCGGGATCGAGGACTGGCAGCGCCATCTGCTGACCGACCCGCAGACCTCCGGCGGCCTGCTGGTCTCGGTGGCGCAGGAGGAAGCGGACCGCGTGCTAAGCGAGATCCTCGCCGCCGGCTATCCCGCCGCCCGCCGCATCGGCCGGGTTGAGGCGGGGGAGGCGAAGGTTCGGGTGGACGCCTGACGTCTCGCCGACCGGACCCTGCGGGTGTGGTTGTCGGACGAAAGGGAACGTTGATCCCCCATCGGGCGTTGGCAGGTGTGAAAACACACAGCCCGGAGGGCGCGCCTTGATCCGTTCCACTGCGTCGGCGACATCTCTCGCCGCTTGTCTCGTCTCTCTCGCCCTCGGTGCCGGCCTGGCGCCGCCGCTTTCGGGCGCCGCTTTCGCGCAGGCCATTGTAAGTCCGCCCCCGCCGGGGAGCCCGCAGGTGCCGGCGGAAAAATCCGGTCCGCCCCTCAATGCCGACCAAGGCTGCGATGCGACCGCCGCGGCGACACCGCCATCGAAGGGCGAGAATTCGGGCACCGCACCGGGCGGCGCGGGATCGACCGGTTGGTCGGGCGGCACCGGCGGGTCCTTTATCGGCACCCAGCAGTCCGGCGCGACCTCCGGATCGCCGACGGAGCATCCCGCCACGGTGGAAGGCGTCAATCCGTCCGTGGTCGGGCCCACCCGCAAGGATTGCTGAGGCCAAATCGGAAGGCGCCTCACACCTTTTGCGTTTCAGAGGGCAGCTGCGCGAGGACGGCGCGCGCCTTGCCCTCGGCCTCCGCATCGGCCGCGATCCTGCGCCAGGACATGGCGCCGAGGTCGTAATCGGCCTGCCGGCGCACCACCTCGGCCGTTGCGTCGGAGGCATCGCCCCGGCGCTGCTCGACCCGCGCGATGAGGGTGCCGATCGGCGCGTCCAGCCACAGCCCGAGGAAATCCGCACCCGCCGTCTCCGCCACCGCTGCGATGGCATCGCGCTCCTGCGGCCGCGCATGGACCGCATCGGCGATCACGGCCTGGCCCGCCGCCAGGGCCAGCGCCGCCCGTGACCGCATGCGCGCGTACACCGCCTGCGTCGCCTCCGGCGTATAGGCGTGCGGCGGCAGCGTCTCGGTTTCGCCGACGCCCGCGATGCGTTTGCGTTCGATGTCGCTGCGCAGGATGACGGCCCCCGGTGCCCGCCCGATGCCGGGCGCGAGCGCGGCCGCGAGCGTGCTCTTGCCCGTGCCCGACAATCCGCCGATTGCCAGCAGGAGCGGCTTCGCCGAGGCGAGGAACGCGCGCGCCTGGGCGAAATAATGGGCGATCTCGCCCCGTGCCGCGGCCTGCCGCTCTTCCGGCAGATGGGCAAGGCCCGCCGCCTGCACCTTGGCGCGGATCGCGGCGCGCAGGCTGAGGAACAAAGGCAGCGCCGCGAGCCCGGAATAATGCTCCGCCGGCCCGGCCCACAGATAGCGGTTCAGCACCGCATTCGCCGCGCCCAAAAGGCCACGTTCCCACAGATCCATCAGCAGGAAGGCGAGATCGTAGAGCACGTCGCAGATGGCGATGTCGTCGTTGAACTCGATGGCGTCGAACAGCACCGGCGCGCCCTCCAGCAGCACGATGTTGCGCAGGTGCAGATCGCCGTGGCAGCGCCGCACATATCCCTGCGCCGCCCGCGCCCGCAGCAGCGGCGCCACCGCTTCCAGCGCGTCGGACGTGGCGCGTGTGAGGGCGCGCGCCGCCTCCGGGGCGAACAGCTCCGGATTATCGGCGAAATCGACGGCGTTCTGTTCCACGATGCGGGTGAGCGACGCGGCGGCGTCCGCCCCATTCCCCATCACGGGCGCGCGGGCATGGGCCGTGTGCACCGCCTCGGCGAGCGCGGCGATGAGGGCAGGGGTGAAGGCCTCCCGCTCCAGCCGGTCGAGGGTGCTGGTCTCGTCGAAGCGGCGCATCTTCACGGCATAGTCCACCGGCACGCCCGCGCCGCCCAAGGCAAGCCCACCCAAGGCAAGGCTGCCGCTCGCGGTGCGCACAATGGGCACGACGCCGAGATAGATGCCGGGCGCATTGGCGCGGTTCACCTCCAGCTCGCGTTCGCAGGCCGCGCGCCGCTTCTCCAGGGTCGAGAAATCCATATAGGGGAAGGCGACGGCGCGCTTCACCTTGTAGGCGAGATCGCCCGCGAGGAAGACGGCGGCGCCGTGGGTGTCGATGCGCGAGACCCGCGCCCCGCCGTGGGTCGAAGGTTCGGCCAGGAAGGCGAATACCTCATTCTGGTCCGCGACCACATGGCTGTCCATGGCCCAAAGCTCCTCGCGCCGGGGAATGCCTGACTATCCTTATGCCGGAAGCCGGCCGCCTTGATACGTCTCATTGAGCCGGCGCGGACCAGGCGGCAAGCTCGCCCTTGACCTGTTGAAGCGGCATGCGGCGCGGGCGCATGCGCCGGCTCGTCTTGATGGAATCCTTATGCCCGCCGGCAAATCCCGGATCGCGGCTTTATGCGTCGCGGGTCTAGGACACTTCCACGCAAGGAGTGCTCCATGCTTGACCTCATCTACCTCGTTCTCGGCTTCGCCTTCTTCGCACTGATGGCGCTCTACCTGCGCTTCGTGGCGCACGCCTGAGGAGGAACCCATGCTCGACCTCGTTCTCGGTGCGGCGGTGAGCCTCTCGCTCGCCGCCTATCTCGTTTTCGCATTGGTGCGCCCCGAGCGGTTCTGACCATCGCTCCGCCCGATCCCCCCAACGTTTTTCTCAGGTGATGCAACGCCATGACCTCCAACGGCTGGCTTCAGATCGCGATCCTCTTCGTGGCGGTGGTGGCATGCGCCATCCCGCTCGGTCGCTTCATGGCCCGCGTGTTCGCGGGTGAACGCAATTTTCTGTCCCCCGTGCTCGCCCCCGTCGAGCGCGGATTGTACCGCCTCGCCGGGGTCGATCCGGACAAGGAGCAGGGCTGGGTCGCCTATACGCTCGGCATGCTGGCGCTGAATGCCGCCGGCTTCGCCCTGCTGTACGCGATCCTGCGCCTGCAAGGGGTGCTGCCGGTGAACCCGCAGGGCTTCGGCGCCCTGGCGCCGGATCTCGCCTTCAACACGGCGGTGAGCTTCGTCACCAACACCAATTGGCAGGCCTATGGCGGCGAGACCACCATGAGCAATTTCAGCCAGATGGTGGGGCTGACGGTGCAAAACTTCCTCTCCGCCGCCACCGGCATTGCGCTCGCCATCGCCTTGGTGCGCGGCTTTGCCCGCTCCGGCGCGGCGGGGGTGGGCAATTTCTTCGTCGATGCCACCCGCGCGACGCTCTACATCCTGCTGCCGCTGGCCTTCGTCACCGCCCTGATCCTGGTGGCGAGCGGCATGCCGCAGACGCTGGATGGTTCGTTCACCGCCACCACGCTCGACGGCGCGCAGCAGACCATCTCCATCGGCCCGGTGGCCTCGCAGGTCGCGATCAAGCAGCTCGGCACCAATGGCGGCGGCTTCTTCAACGTCAATGCCGCCCATCCGTTCGAAAATCCGACTGCGCTCGGCAACATGCTGCAGGTCTGGCAGATGCTGGTGGTCTCCACCGCCATCATGTTCGCCTTCGGCCATCTCGTGGGCGATAAGCGCCAAGCCAAGGCGCTGGTTACGGTCGTGTTCGTGCTGCTGATCGTCGGCGTCGCCGTGGCCTATTGGGCCGAAGCGGCCGGCACGCCGGTGCTGCAACAGGCGGGGCTGGATCCGGCCGGCGGCAATATGGAAGGCAAGGAAGTGCGCTTCGGCCTCGCGCTCTCGGCGCTGTGGGCGGCGGTCACGACCGGCCTGTCGTGCGGCGCGGTGAATGCGATGCACGGCTCGTTCACGCCGCTCGGGGGCATGGTGCCGCTGGTGCTGATCAAGCTCGGCGAAATCCTGCCGGGCGGCGTCGGCTCGGGCCTCTACGGCCTGCTGGTGATGGCGATCATCGCCGTGTTCGTGGCCGGCCTCATGGTGGGCCGCACGCCGGAATATCTCGGCAAGAAGATCGAGGCCAAGGAAGTGAAGATGGCGGTGCTGGCGAGCCTTGTGCTGCCTGTCTTCGTGCTCGGCTTCACGGCGCTTGCCGCCAATCTCCCGGGACCTGCGGCCGGCATCGGCAATGGCGGGCCGCACGGCCTCACCGAAGTGCTCTATGCCTATGCCTCCGGTACCGGCAACAACGGCTCGGCCTTCGCCTCGCTGTCCGCCAACACCCCCTGGTGGAACACCACGCTCGGCATCGCCATGCTGTTCGGCCGCTTCGCCTATATCGTGCCGATGATGGCAATTGCCGGCTCGCTCGCCGCCAAGCCGCGCCTTGCCGCCTCCACCGGCACCTTCCCGACCCATGGGCCGCTGTTCGTGGGCCTCCTCATCGGCGTCATCTTGATCCTCGGTGGTCTGCAATTCTTCCCCGCGCTCGCCCTCGGCCCGATCGCCGAGCAGGTGCAGATGCTGGCCGGCAAGACCTTCTGAGGAACGGAGCTCAAAATGTCCGCGAAAACCGTCTCCTCCATCGCCAGCCCCGATCTGATCGGCCGGGCCGCGATCGATGCCGTCAAGAAGCTCAATCCGCGCTCCTTGATGAAGAATCCGGTGATCTTCGTCACCGAAGTCGTGGCGACGCTCGTCACCGCCATTTTCCTGCGCGACCTGCTCACCGGCGCGCCGGTGTCCTTCACCGGCCAGATCATGGGCTGGCTGTGGTTTACGGTCTTGTTCGCCAATTTCGCAGAAGCGGTGGCGGAAGGGCGGGGCCGCGCCCAGGCGGAAAGCCTCAAGCGCGCCCGCACCGACACGGTGGCGAAGAAGCTCTCCGACCCCAGGAACCGCGAGCGCTTCACCCGCGTCTCGGCGCTGGACCTGAAGGTGGGCGACTTCGTTCTGGTGGAGGCCGGCGACCTCGTGCCCGGCGACGGCGAGATCATCGAAGGCATCGCCTCGGTGAACGAAGCCGCCATCACGGGCGAGAGTGCGCCCGTCATCCGCGAAAGCGGCGGCGACCGCTCGGCCGTGACCGGCGGCACCACGGTGGTGTCCGACTTCGTGGTGGTGCGCATCACGGCGGCCGCCGGCTCGTCCTTCCTCGATCGCATGATCGCTCTGGTGGAAGGCGCCGAGCGGCAGAAGACGCCGAACGAGATCGCCTTGACCATCCTGCTGGTGGGCATGACTTTGATCTTCCTCATCACCGTCGTGACGCTCTACGGCCTCGGCCTTTATGGCGGCACGGAGCTGGCGGTGCCGGTTCTGGTGGCGCTGCTGGTGACGCTGATCCCGACCACCATCGGCGGCCTGCTCTCGGCCATCGGCATCGCCGGCATGGACCGCCTGGTGCGCCATAATGTGCTGGCCATGTCCGGCCGCGCGGTGGAGGCGGCGGGCGATGTGGATACGCTGCTGTTGGACAAGACCGGCACCATCACCTTCGGCAACCGCATGGCGACGGAGATCATCCCGGTTCCGGGCGTGAGCGCGCGGGAAGCGACGGAAGCTGCAGTGCTGGCCTCGCTCGCCGATGAGACCGCGGAAGGGCGCTCCATCCTTGCCCTGGCGCGGGAGACCTTCGGCATCGATGTGACCGTGGTGCCGGACGGGGCGAGCTTCGTGCCCTTCTCCGCCGCCACCCGCATTTCCGGCATCGACCTTGTGGGTCGCAAGGTGCGCAAGGGCGCGGTGGACGCGGTGCGCCGGTTCGTCTCCGAGGGCACGACCGGCAAGGTCAGCGAGCCGGCGGAGTTCAACGCGGCGGTGGATCGGATCGCGCGTTCCGGCGGCACGCCGCTCGGGCTTGCGGAAAACGGGCGCCTGCTCGGCGTCATCCACCTGAAGGACGTGGTGAAGCCCGACATCAAGGAGCGCTTCGCCGAGCTCCGCCGCATGGGCATCCGCACGGTGATGGTGACGGGCGACAATCCCGTGACCGCCGCCGCCATCGCCTCCGAGGCCGGCGTCGATGATTTCATCGCCGAAGCCACGCCGCAGGACAAGCTGAGCTATATCCGCAACGAGCAGCGGCGCGGCCGGCTGGTGGCCATGTGCGGCGACGGCACCAACGACGCGCCGGCTTTGGCGCAGGCGGACGTGGGCGTCGCCATGCAGACCGGCACCCAGGCCGCCCGCGAGGCCGGCAACATGGTGGATCTCGACAGCGATCCCACCAAGCTCATCGAGATCGTC
The DNA here is from genome assembly GCA_002304505.1 of Rhizobiales bacterium 32-66-11. Lineage (GTDB taxonomy): Bacteria > Pseudomonadota > Alphaproteobacteria > Rhizobiales > Xanthobacteraceae > NCEH01. The sequence goes on from NCEH01000098.1 coordinate 22,096, forward strand.
GGCATCGGCAAGCAGCTGCTGATGACGCGCGGCTCGCTGACCACTTTCTCCATCGCCAATGATGTCGCGAAATATTTCGCCATCATCCCGGCGCTGTTCATCGTCGCGATCCCGGAATTGAGCGTGCTCAACGTCATGGGCCTGTCGACGCCGCAGAGCGCCATTCTCTCGGCGGTGATCTTCAACGCCCTGATCATCATCGCGCTGATCCCGCTGGCCTTGCGGGGCGTGCCCTACAAGCCCGCCAGCGCGGAAAGCGTGCTGGCCCGCAACCTGTTGATCTATGGCCTCGGCGGCATCCTGGTGCCCTTCATCGGCATCAAGCTGATCGACCTCGCCGTGACCGCCCTTGGTCTCGCCTGAACCTCACCTTGCTTGAACTTTGCCTCGCCTGAAGGAGGCGCACATGTTGAACCAGCTTCGTCCCGCCATCGTCCTGGTTGCCGCATTCACGGTGATCACGGGCCTCGCCTATCCGCTTGCCGTCACCGGCATTGCCCAACTGGCCTTTCCCGCCGCCGCCAACGGCAGCCGGATCGAGCGCAACGGCGTCGTCGTCGGCTCCGCCTTGATCGGCCAGAAGACCGAGGGCGCCGGCTATTTCCATCCCCGGCCGTCCGCGGCCGGTGAAGGCTATGACGCCGCCAACTCCTCCGGCAGCAACCTTGCGCCCACCAGCGCCAAGCTGAAGGACCGCATTCTCGCCGATGTCGCGGCGCTCCGCGCGGACGGCATCACCGGCGAAATCCCCGCCGATGCGGTCACCACCTCCGGCAGCGGGCTCGATCCGCACATCTCGCCCGCCTATGCGCAGGACCAGGTGAAGCGCGTCGCCGCCGCCCGCAATCTTCCGGAAGACAAGGTGCGCCAGGTGGTGGCGCAGAACATCGAGCCGCGCGAACTCGGCATTTTCGGCGAGCCGCGCGTGAACGTGCTGAAACTCAACATCGCGTTGGACGCGCAAAAATGATTGCCACGGGCGGGCCGGTTCGCGAAGGATCGGCCCGCCCCTTCCCGCAACCCCGCCCCAGAGAGCACCAAAAAGGGACTTGAAAGTGCAGGACAAGCCGCGCGCGTCTCCCGATGCCCTCCTTGCCAAGGCCGCGCGCGAGGGCAAGGGAAAGCTGCGCGTGTTCCTCGGCGCCGCGCCGGGCGTGGGAAAGACCTATGCCATGTGCCAGGCGGCACGAGCCGCGAAAGAGGGCGGCACGGACGTGGTGATCGGCATCGTCGAGACTCACGGGCGCCGCGAGACCGAGAAGATCACTGAGGGGCTGGAGACCTTGCCCCGCAAATCCATCGCCTATCGCGGCCGCCTGGTGCCGGAATTCGATCTTGATGCCGCCTTGGCGCGCCGCCCGGCGCTGCTGCTGGTGGACGAATATGCCCACACCAACGTTCCGGGCAGCCGCCATCCCAAGCGCTGGCAGGATGTGCGCGACATCCTCGATGCCGGCATCGACGTGTGGACCACGCTCAACATCCAGCACCTGGAGAGCCTGAACGAGGTGGTGCAGCGCATCTCCGGCGTGCGGGTGCGCGAGACCGTGCCCGATACCGCGCTCCAGGACGCGGACGAGGTGGTGATGGTGGACCTGCCGCCCGATGAGCTGCTGAAGCGGCTCGCCGAGGGCAAGATCTACATCCAGGACACGGCCGCGCGGGCGATCGAGAATTTCTTCAAGCCCACCAATCTCACCGCCTTGCGCGAACTCGCCCTGCGCCGGGTGGCGGCGCGGGTGGACAGCGATCTTGTCGAACATATGCAGGGTGGCGCCATCGAGGGGCCATGGGCCGCCGGCGAGCGCATCCTGGTGTGCGTCGGTCCCGATGCCTCGGCCCAGCGGGTGGTGCGCGAGGCCAAGCGGCTCGCCGATCTCGCCGACGCGCCCTGGTTCGCCATCACCGTGGAGCGCCCCGGCGCCTTGCCGAGCCTCGCCGAGCGCCAGCGCATCCAGGAGGCGCTGCGCCTCGCGGAGAGCCTCGGCGCCGAGACGCGGGCGCTGGTGGGCAATGATCTGGTGGCCGAGCTGCTGCGCTTCGCGCGGTTCGAGAATGTGACGCAGATCGTGGTGGCGCAGGCCCGGCCCTCGCGCCTCAACCGCCTGTTCTGGCGCACCCTCGCCGATGCATTGGTGCGCAAGTCGCGCGGCATCGCGGTGCATGTGGTCACTTTCGGCGAGGAGAGCGAGGCGGCGCCCGTGCGCCACGCCCGGCCCGCCGCGCCCCGTGGCGATACGCTCGGCTATGTGGTGGCCGCGGCCTCCGTGGCGCTCGCGACGGTGGCGGGGGAGGGGCTCACCCAATTGGTCGCGCTGCCCAATGTCTCCATGGTCTATCTGCTGGCGGTGCTGGTGCCGGCGATCCAATTCGGCGTGCGGGCGGCGGTGTTCGCCTCCCTGCTTTCGGCGCTGACCTATAATTTCTTCTTCATCGACCCGGTCTACACCTTCACCATCGCGCGGCCGCACGAATTGCTGGCGCTGGCCATCTTCCTCATCATCGCGGTGCTGATTTCGGCGGTGGCCGGGCGCTCGCGCGAGCGGGCGGAAGCGGCGGCGATCCGCATGCGGGCGGCGCGGCGGCTTTATGAATTCACCCGCAAGCTTTCGGCCCTGGTGGATTCCGGCGCGGTGGCGGAGGCGGCGGCCTCCGAGATCCAGACCATTCTCGGCCGCTCCACCGCCATTCTCGTGCCGCACGGGACGCAGATGACGCTGGCGGCCGCCTAGCCGCCGGAAGACCGGCTCGACACCGCCTCCATGAGCGCCGCGCGCTGGGCGCTGGAACGCAACGAGCCGGCGGGCGCCGGCACCGGCACCTTGCCGAGCGTGCCCTGGTTGTTCCTGCCGCTGCGCGCCCGCAATGTGCAGGTGGGTGTGATCGGCATCGAATGCGCCGGGCCGTCCGGTGCGCTCGATCCGGAATCGGCGGTGCTGCTCGACACGCTCGCGGACCAGACCGCGGTCGCCCTCGACCGCTCGGCGCTGGCCGACGAGATGGCCGGCGTGAAATCGGCGGCGGAGACGGAGCGGGTGCGTAACATTCTGCTCGCCTCCATCAGCCACGATTTCCGCACGCCTTTATCCTCCATCCTGGGCGCCGCCACCTCGCTGATTGATTACGGCACGCGCATCGCACCCGAGCAGCGGCGCGACCTGCTCTCGCAGGTGCGCGAGGAGGCCGAGCACCTGGACGGCATGGTGCGGAACCTGTTGTCTATGACGCGCCTGGAAGCCGGCGCGCTCGATCTGCGGCGCGACTGGACCGACATCACCGAAGTCATCCATCAGGCGGTCGCCCTCGCCAAGCGACGCGGCGCCACGCAATTGTTCGCTGTGGAAAGCGAAAAGGATTTGCCGCTGGTGTTCGCGGACCAGATCCTGCTCAACCAGGCGCTCGCGAACGTGGTGGGCAATGCGGTGCGCTATGCCGGCCCCGGCGCCCATGTGGTACTGGCGGCGCGGCGGGCCGGGGATCGGTTGGAAATCTCCGTCACCGACGACGGGCCCGGCATCGCGCCCGATCTTCTGCCCCATGTGTTCGAGAAATTCGTGCGTGCGGTGCGCGAGGGCGCCGACGGCGGGGAAGGCTCCGGGCTGGGCCTCGCCATCGCCAAGGGCATCGTCGAGGCCCATGGTGGCGGCGTGCGCGCGGAAAGTCCGGTGGATGACGACCGGCGCGGCGCGCGGATCATTTTTTCGCTTCCCATCGGCGGCGCGCCCGCCGCCGCGGCAGTGTGAGGACACCGTCATGAGCCTCGGCAAGATCCTGGTGGTGGACGACGAGCCGGCGATCCATCGCTTCCTCGCCCCGGCCCTGATGGCCGCCGGCTATGAGGTGGCGGCGGCGGAAGACGGCGGCCGCGCTTTGCGCGAAATCGCCACGCATCCCCCCGACGCCGTGGTGCTCGACCTCGGCTTGCCCGACATGGACGGCAAGGACGTGATCCGTCGCCTGCGCGGCTGGTCGCAAGTGCCGGTGATCGTTCTGTCCGCGCGCGACCGGGAGGCGGAAAAGATCGAGGCGCTGGACCTCGGCGCCGATGATTTCGTCAACAAGCCGTTCGGCATCGGCGAGCTGATGGCGCGCATCCGCGCCGCCCTGCGCCATCGCGCCGGGGATGTTTCGGAAGATCCGATCCTGCGCGTGGGGCCGATCGAGATCGACCGTCCGCGCCATCGGGTCACCCGCGACGGGGAAGAGGTGAAGTTGACGCCGAAGGAATTCGATCTGCTGGTGTTTCTCGCGCGCCATGAGGGCAAGGTGGTGACGCACCACCAATTGCTCACCACCGTGTGGGGGCCGGCCCATGGGCAGGATACGCAATATCTGAGGGTCTATGTGGGGCAGCTGCGGCAGAAGCTGGAACTGGACCCGAGCGCGCCCACGCTCATTCTCACCGAGCCGGGCATCGGCTATCGCGCCGGCGCCATGGGGTGACGGCGCTGAAGGGGGAGGGGCCTAAAGGGAGCGAGGCCCAAAGGGGGAGGGGCCCAAAGGGGGGAGGGGCGTCTATTCCGCCCCTGGAGCACGTTCGCCGAACGTGCTCCAGCCTTTTATTGTCACGCGTTTTCTTATCGCAAAGCCGGAATCCACTTTTGCTGAAAACGCTCAAGGCCGGGCGGTTGCCCGTCGCGTTGCCGTGACGGGCGCTGTCGAAAGAGGGGCCGCGCGCTCAGGCGGCGTGCGAATAGGCCCCGTACCGCTGCTCCGAAAGCCCGAACGCCTGCGACCAGGTTTCGAACGCGACCCAGGCGCGGGCCCGCATTTCCGGCGTGCGGGCGTGCTCCATCTGGGCCAGGAGCATTTCGGCATATTCTCCCACTTCATCCGCCTCATGGGCATGCAGGAAGCCGATGGCATCCTCCAGGCCGCGGACATGGTGGTCTTCCCCGCCAATGAAAATACGCAGCGGACGCAACACGTTACTTGGGGATTGTGTTTGCATCTTATTCCCTCCAAGGCCGCGCTTTGCCGTTTCCCTTCCGCCCAATACCCGCCGCTCGCGCGCAGGCGCGAAGCGAAAATTGGCCAGCAAAGGAGTGCGTGCCCACAGGTATCGCGCCTATGGGACAACACGGCTTAAACGCGCGTGTGGCCCTTAGGTTCCACCCGTGGACACGAAAATTCAAACGCAATTTCAAACAAAAGATGGTGCGCTGCGATGGTGGCGGAGCCGGTACAGGGCGCCGGCGCGGGCGGAGTCCGTTTTCGCGAGGCGAGCGGCCCTTGCCTTCGCTTCCCGGATCAGGGGAGTGATTTCCTCCGGCGTTTCCTTACGCCGACAGCCACACTTGGCCGCATCCAGTTCGATCCAGATGGGACTGTGCTCATGATTGTTTTCCGATTAAAAGCGCACCGCCTTGTCGTTGGTATGCAGTTAACGTCAAAAATCAAGATTCGATTTCCCTGGATTTCTGCCGGATTTTCATGAGCTCTCGGCCAAGGTTAAACTTTTTTGGTGCCCAGGGGTGAAGTGTTCCCGCAGCGACAAGATCCTCGAGCCGATCTAAGAATAAATCTAAAGAAACTCCTTTATGCTTAGGCAAATCTGGGTAATTGTAGTCCCACCATTTTACCCGTAACAAACGTTCGATCTGATCAGTCGAAAAACGAAATTTAATCAATTTTGCCGGCACACCGCCTACGATTCCGTAAGCTGGAACGTCCTTAGTTACAACTGCGCGGGTAGCAATTATCGCACCATCGCCAATTGTAATTCCTCGTTTAATGAGCACGTCACTTCCGATCCATACATCGTTACCGATGGTTGGTGGCAGGTCTAGCTCCTGATGCGGTTCGGTCTCCCAAACTCTACCAAAATCTTTGGCGGCAAGCTCAGTCCATCTAGGTAAATAGGTTATCGGCGAAGTTGTGAATCGCTCAATCGGATGCTGTGCTGCCATAAAATTAACACGAGCGGCCAAGCTGCAATACCGACCAATGACTGTTTCGGTCGGAAACGCGT